>NZ_JBSGCR010000023.1:0-112115 GCF_053601935.1 Streptosporangium sp. NPDC004631
GCCGACCTCCGGAAACAGGCACATCGCCGGCAGGAAATACACCCCGACCCGCGAGGGAGGCTCTCGGAGCCGGTGCTGCACCCGGCCCGTCTCCGTCAGCACAGCATCCACCAACTCGAACGGCACGACCTGCGTGAGCTCCCCCAGGTGCCCTGGCGCGAACACCCCCGCGGCCACCCGCACCACCCGGGAAATGACAGACTGATCCCGCAACGGGACTCCACTCTTCAGATGATCTTCGCCGACATCTGATCTACACGAGTCCCGTTGCCCGTCTCAGCCGATTGACAAGAACCAAATCCCCTTAACTACCCGGCCTTGGGGGATGGCTGCCCGTCTCGGCCGGGTGGGCTCGGTTCGCCCAGAAGCGTGGCCCGGGTGACGGCGAGGAAGGCCAGGGCGAGCATGGCCAGCGTCATATACCGGTACCAGGCCGGATAGAGCCGGACCTGGTAGTGGTCCGAAGGCGGCCTCGTTCTTGCCGGTCTGGAAGCACTCCTCGATCGTCCAGCGGATACCGGCCACGGCCACCAGGCGATGCAGCGGCACCGGATCCGGGGTGTGACACAGGAAGAAGGCCAGTTCTGACGGCCTGGCGATGGAGCGGCGAACCAGCAGCCGGTGAGCTGGGCCGGTGGTGGCGACCAGTGCCCAGTCATAGCGCCGCTCGCCTTTGGCGCCGTTGCCGCACGACAGCCGCTGCCAGGCGGCCTTGCCGAGCTTTTTGGCGATGACATCGGCGCGGACCCTGCCCGCGCCGGTGGTGATCTGATGGTCGCATGCCACCGCCAGCACGTAGCCGAGCTGCTGGTTCTCCAGGAAACGGCGCAACGGCCCGTTGTCGCCGTAGGCTTCATCGGCCGTCACCCAGCCGAACGGGATCCCGGCGGCGATCGCCCGGGTGATCATCACCTGCAGCAGTTGCGGCTTGGTGGCGAAATCCACCTGTTCGGGGATCTTCGCCGTGGCACGGCGCTGAGCGTCGGAGATCCAGGAGGTGCGGGGAAGGTAGAGCTCCCGATCCACCAGCGCGTGCCCGCGGGAGGGGGTGTAGCCGAGGAAGACCCCGATCTGACAGTTGGTGATCTTCCCGGCGGTGCCGGTGTACTGCCGTTGCACCCCGGCCGAGCGGCTGCCTTTCTTCTCGAAGCCGGTGTCGTCGCCGATGAGGACTCCATCGGCTGCGCCCAGGTGCTCGATCACGTAGTCGCGGACATCGTCCCGCACCCCGTCGGCGTCCCACTTCGCGCTGGTCAGCAGTCGTTGCATGCCGTCGGGGGTGGCTTCGCCGGCGTACTCGGCCAGCGACCAGCCGGTCTTGCGTTCCACGCCGGACAGCAGCCCCTCGATGTGCGAACGGGCGCGCAGGCGTACTTCTCGCCGCTTGAACCGGCCTGCGATCCGGGCGAAGGCGTCATCCAGACCAGAGCGCAGACGAGTGAGGCCGGTGTGTTCTACTCTGGCCAACGCGGCCACCGCATGATCTTCAGTTCCAACACACCTGAATGATCACAGCGGTGGCCGTCCGTCGTAGTTGTGGCCCTGTCCCCACAGGTTCACATGCGCACAGTCTCACCCCGCCTCACGATCTGCGGCTGGAGTACTAAATCATCTTTAACCTCTTCTCTCACTTTCGTATGCGCCATCATCAATGATCAGAGAATCGGGTCCAGGTAAAAGAAGAACCGGCTCTCCCCTGTAGTGCGGAGATCTGACCTAAGGGAGAGGCCCGACATGGGAAAGACCAGACGCAGTTTCGAGCCGGAGTCGATGTCCAGAGCGGCCAGCTCTGACGACTGGGCGGCGGTGGCGTGGCCAAGCAGGACCAGGACGGCGTCGCGCATCCCGGTCAGGCTGCTGCGATCCATCGGGGCGAGTATCCGCCGAATCTCGGCCGGAAGCGCTGGAGTGGCCTTGTGGACCGTCGTGGCCGAATCATGGGCCAGAGCGAGCTGCTCGCAGCGGCTGGCCAGCAGCACCTTGCGGGCTCCGGAGGTCTCTGGCACGACCGGGTTGGCGGCCTCGTGCATCGAGCGGATCGCGGTCAGCACCCGCTCGATGCTGGAGGGCCCCGGCGGGAAGCCGGTCTTGGCCGACGGAGTGACGGTCAGGTGGGCGGCGTACTCGGTGACGGTCTGCGCGGTCGCCAACAGCGCCACCGGCCCACGCTCACGCACCAAGCGGTGAACGCTTTCCAGTCAGCGGCGTAGGAGCAGCGGGTCGATTCGGAGACTCCGGCTTCGATGGCGGTGCGCGCCTGCGTGCTCAGGTGATCGACGGCGGTGTGCACCGCGACTACCATCTCGGCGAGGCAGGGCGCGCTGGGTTCGGCCGCCGCGACGGGCAGGAGGGCCCGGCTCGTGGTGAGGGTGTTGGGTGAAAGCGGAACTGCTGGTCCCGATCAGCCTGCCGAAACCGCCTTGCCCCCGCTTATCCAACGATTGCCCAGGCTACCGGATCCGTCCCTCCAAAAGATCGTGTTCAAAAAACAACAGCTACGCTACTCATCCAGTGTCCCGGTCAGGCCCGCTCGTTTGATCCAGCGACCCCAGCGAGGACTGCGCTCGAAGCGTTCGGCGATCGCCTTTCCCGAGGGAAGCGTCCCGTCTGGCCGGCGGTTCTCCCGCGCCCACCGCCACGCTTCACGATGCAAAGCCGCCACACCTTCTTGAGGATGCTCGTCCTCTGATCCTTGATCCCCAGCGAGGTCATCGCCCTGGCAAGCCCCCGGGTTCTGCCGTTCGGTGTTCCAGGAGACCGGGCGGATCTGGGACATCAAGAGTTCGTAGCTGCCGATCAGCGCGATGCTTGGCCAGGCGGCGATGATGCGGCCGATCAAACCGGGCTCGGCCACGGCGATGTTGGCGCCCAGGCTGGCCAGGCTGCCGACCACGAGCAGAGTCCAGGCCAGGGCGCCGCCGCGGAAGCCGTACCGGTTAGCCAGCAGGATGGACATCGAGGCCACCACGATGATGCCGTCGACGGCGAGCGGGATGAGCACGGCCGCCAGGTAGTCCTCACCGTGTCGCAGGCAGAGCTCGTGCATGTGCCGGAACGAGACGACGGCCGCGATGACCGCCAGGAAGGAGACGCAGGCGATGGTCGTACGCTGGATCCGGCGGACCGTGAGAGGGTTCGGTACCATCGCCGCTCCCCCCTGTCCCAGCAGGAACCTGGTGGTCAGCGTGAAGGCGTGTGCATTTGGTGCGACTCCCCCCTCGGACACAGACCCTTGACCTATGAGGTCCTGGTCATCGCTCGCGGCGACCAGGACTTTTCGGTTTCTCGGCTGATAGACGAGCCGCAGCCCAAGGTCGGCGTAGATCTTCGCCTTACGCGGTGGACCCATCTGGGCGAGAACCGGGACCGCGTCAGCCCGGCCGGTGTCGTCGGCGTCGATCAGGACCCCGTCCCCGCGCTGCCTGTTCCACACCCGGTGACCGGTGTAGCGGGGGGACGTCTCGCGAGACACGCACCCTCGCCGCCTTTGTAATTCATGTTCTCGATGCGAAGCGCAAAAATCTATTCCGACCCCCTGAAGCACGCAATAGGACATACCTCACAGCTCGGTCAGCGCTTTAGGACCTTGACGGAGAGCCCGCTCCTCACATACCGATAGATCGCGGCGACCTGCCGAAATCCTCAGAAAACAGGAGGTGCCCATGATGACAGGCACGTCCGGCGACCTCCTTGAGGATCGTATCTGCCCTCCCCGCGCCGGTGGGAGGTGGTCCACCCCGGGCAGCCTCTGAGTACACCACCCGAATTGCCCGATTCTTCTGGCATCGATACGAGGGGGCGGTATGAATGAATTAGCGGTATAACGCTCGATTCGCAGACTAAGGTTGATCTTGAGTGCGCGACCGTGACATCACGGCAGGAGCAAGCGGAAGGCAATGATCAGAGGTGTCAGACGCCCCCCAAAACCGGATCGCCGCAGTCGACCTGCAGACCAACCGGCCGCACTCGGCGCGGGTCTACGACTACATCATGGGTGGCAAGGACAACTTCGCCCCTGACCGGGAGACCGCGGCCAAGGTGCTGGCCGACTGGCCCGGACTGCGTACCTCGATGCTGGCCAACCGGGCCTGCATGCACCGGATGGCCCGCCATCTCACCGGCCTGGGGGTGAGGCAGTTCGTCGATGTCGGCACCGGCATCCCCTCATCGCCGAACCTGCACGAGGTGGTCCAGGAGACCGCGCCCGACGCGCGCGTCGTCTACGTCGACAACGACCTCATCGTGCTGCTGCACGCGCGCGCCCTGCTGACCGGCACGCCCCAGGGGCGCATCGCCTACATCCAGGCCGACATGCACACCCCCGAGGCGCTTCTCGGCGACTCCACGCTCCACCAGGTGATCGACTTCTCCCAGCCGGTCGCGCTCACCGTGATAGCGATGCTCCAGTTCGTGGAGGACGCCCAGGGAGTGGTGGAGTCGCTCCTCGCACCGCTCCCCTCGGGCAGCCATCTCGCCATCACCATCCCAACCAACGAGCTCGCCCCCGAGTCGGAGCGTCTCGCCCGCGAGTACACCAGCAGAGGCATTCCCATGTACCTGCGCGGCCGCGCCGAGGTGGAACGCCTGTTCACCGGCCTGGAACTGCTTGACCCGGGGATCGTCCCGATGCCCCGCTGGCACCCCGGCCCCGACGAGCGGCCTCTCCCGGACACCGCCACCAACATGTACGCCGCGGTGGGCCGTAAACCATAGGGGGCGACGACGGCACCCAGATGCCGTGCCGGAAGGAACCTCGACGCGCCCCCGTCACTCGATCCCCGGGAGACGACCGCGATCCAGGTGACGGTGAATCCCCAAGCGGCCGGGCTGTGCGAAGCCGCGCGAACAGGGGGAGGGCTCCTCACGGCCCCGGCCGCGCGTCGTCACGGGTCGTGACGGGTCAGATGGTCCTCCGGGGTGCGCCGGAGGACCGGGTCGAGGCGCACTCGATCACCCGTACGCACCACTCGGACCTCGACGGCACCACGCCGGCCCACGCATTCGATCACGACCTCGTCGGGGGACGCGGCGCCGATCACCGTGGCCCGGCCGACGGGAGCGATCAGTTCACCGAGGCGGGCGAGCTCCTCGACCACCTGCCGCGGGGTCGTGTCCCCGGTGGGGCCGATATGCCCGGGCCAGTCCGGTCGTCCACCGGCCAGAGCCTCGGCGACGACCTCGACCACCGGGGCGAGCTCCGGCGAGGGGTCCGGCACCGCGTCGACCCGCAGGCGCTGGACCATCGCCGGCACGGTCGGGGTCAGCCACGCCTCGTGACGGATCCGCCCGTGCTCGGCGGGGCGCCACCACACGAGATGTCCCGGAGTCGTGGCGCTCAGCCGCTCGGCCGGGCCGGTGGGTGATCCGGCCTGCCGGCGCACCTCGCCGAGCGCCGCCAGGCGTGCCGCGGCCGGCTCGTCCTGGAAGAGGGTCGGTGAGAAGACGGGATCACGCACCGCGAGGTCGTCCCCGTCAACGAGGCGATCGATCACCCGCCGCGCCTCATGCACGACCGGCCACGACACGACGGTGCGCGACGGAGGAGCGATCGTGGCGAGGACCTTGCGTAGTGCCGCGTCCGCCGGCTCCCAGACAGGGCAGTAGCGGGCGTTGCCGAAGGCCACGACCCCCACACCGGTCTCCCGGTGCCACCGCATGTGCGAGCCGAAACCGGGGTAGCCGCCGATATGGTGGACGAACTCCCCCCACCTGGGGTCGTACTCGACGAACAGACCGTAGCCGTAGCCGGACAGCCCCCAGGGGAACTCCCCGGTGCGCACGGTGGGCAGACCGTGCTCGTCCACGGACACCAGCGGGGTGATCGCCCGGTACTGTTGCTGCATGGCCCGGCGGGTGGCCCTGGACAGCGGGTGGCCGTCCTCGGGCTCGTCGCGGGCGGGGAACGCGCTCGCCAGGCCGTGAACCCAGACGGCGAGGTCCTCGACCGTGCTGAGCAGGCCGCCGATGGCCGAGAACATGCCCGGAGCCGTGAACGCCTGGGGCTCCCAGTGATCACCGGCACGGTTATGGCCGGTGGCCAGCCGCTCCCCGGTCACGTCCCGGTGGTCGTACGTCGTCGAGGTCATCCCGAGAGGATCAAGAAACCGGTCGGACACGAACTGCGGAAACCGTCGCCCGGTCAGCGACTCGACCACCTGGCCGAGGAAGACGTAGCCGAGGTTGGCGTATTCGAAGCGGGTGCCGGGGGCCGCCGTGTATCCGACCCCGGCGGACAGCAGCGCGCCGAGCGACTCCTCGGTCAGCTCCTCCTGCCGGTCCGCCCAGGCGTCGTCGGTGGGGAGCCCGGCGCTCATCGTCAGGCAGTCCGCGACGGTGATCGGCGGGGAGTCACGGGTGGCCCGCGGCAACCGCGCGAGCATCGGGACGTGCCGTCCAACAGGGTCGTCGAGCCTGAGCACCCCCTCGTCCCGCAGCGCGAGGACGGCGGCCGCCGTGAAACTCTTGCTCAACGACGCGATGCGGAAGACCGTGGCCGACCCCGGTGTCCCCGGGGATTCGAGACCGGCCAGGCCGTACCCGCCTCCGTGGACGACTCGACCGCCGTGGACGATCCCGTAGGCCACACCGGGAGCACGGGCGCCGTCGGCGTGGAATCGCGCGAAGATCTCGTCGACAGCGGCGAAGTCGACGGCGTCGAAGCCAACGGACGCGCGGTGTGCCGTGGCCTGGGCCCGAGCCTCGTTCACAGGTCTCTCCTCCGTCATCTCTGCGGGGCGTTCGGGGTCCGCCGCGTACTCCCCGGCGGCTGCGCCGACTCCTTCCCCTCGTCGTAGAGGACCGGGTCGAGGACGAGCATGTGGGTGCGCGAGCGGGGCCGCAGGTAGAGGACGTAGTACAGGACCGCGACGAGGACCAGTCCTCCGGCGACCGCGAGGTCGGCCGGCGCCTGCTGGGTGATCACGCCGATGGACATGACGATCGCGACGATCGGCGCGAGCGGCCACAGGGGCATGCGGTAGGGCCGGTCCTGGTCCGGCCGCCGCACGCGGTCGACGATCGCCGACGTCGCCACGAGGATGAACTCGACGGCGAGGACCGCGCCCACCCAGGTGGTCAGGGTCACGACATCGGTCACGAGGATGAGGAGCGCGCCGGCGACCCCCACGACGATCGTGGCGACCCACGGAGTGCCGTACTTGGGGTGCACCTTGGCCAGTGATCGGCTCACCGGCCGTGGCCAGGCCATGTCCCGCCCGGAGCTGTAGAGGATCCGCGCGAAGAACGGCATCAGGGCGATGACCGCGTTGAGGACGGCGACCGCGATGCCGAGGCTGATGATCGTGTTGAAGGTCTCGCCCCCGATGGAGGTCAGGAAGTACTGCCACGGGTTGCCGCTCGCGGCGAGGGCGGGAACCGAGGGCGCGCCGAGGATCGCCGCGGCAACGGGAAGCACCTCGCACGCGATGGCCACGCCGAGCGCGATGAAAACCGCGCGCGCGACGTTCTTCCGATCCCCGACCGTCTCCTCCGAGTAGAGCAGCGCTCCCTGGAAACCGTTGTAGGCGAAGCTCGCAACCGCGATGCCGGCGATCAGCGCGCCGAAGGTCAGGGGCTGGGCGGCCCCGTTCTCGAACACCTCGGGGCTGAAGAGCACCGACACGTCGCGATTCGCCTTGACGAACCCGAGGGCGGTCACGAGCACGACAGCCACCAACTCGATGACGAGGAGCACCGCCACCGCGAGGGCGTTCAGCCGCACCCCGAACACCGCGATCCCCATGCCGCCGAGAAGGATGATCGCGCCGAGGACGTTGGCGTCGACGTCGATGACGACCCGCAGGTATTCGGCCATGCCGAGGGCGACGACGGCGGGGATGAGCACCGCCTGCACCGGTCCGCTCAGGAGCAGGGAGACGAAGCCGGCTCCCCGGCCGAGGATCCGGGAGACGAAGGTGTAGTCGCCGCCGGCGATCGGGTAGGCGCTGCCGAGCTCGGCCCAGCAGAAGGCGAGAGAGAGCCCGAGGAAGGCGGCGACGACGAAGGTCAGCGGGGCGCCGGTCCCGTTCAGGCTGAACAGGATCGGCGCGATGATGAAGGCCCCGGTCGCCGGGGTGACCGCCGAAACCACGAGAGAGACGTTCTCCCACAGTTTGAGGTCTCTCTTGAGTTCCTGGGTGTACCGCTGTCGTGCGGGCGCGCTCATGCGTATCGACTCCTTTCGTGACGGCTCACAGCGTCGCGGGCCGTGTCGAGTCACGGCGGTCGGCGTGGAGGCGAGCCTCGCATGCCCCGTCGTTGATGTCAACGGTGTTGACATCAACGACGTTGACAACTATGTTTCCCCAGCTAGATGTCGTCGTCCCTCACGTGCTGCCTCGCTCAGCACAGCCCAGTGAGGAGAAATGGGATGCTGTGCTGCATGAGTCGAGACACAGCCCCTTCCCCCCCGGCCGAGACGCGTCGTGGAACTCGCCTGGACCGTGCGATGATCCTGCGCGCGGCGCAGCGGGTCTGCGACGAGGAGGGGCTGGCCGCTCTGACGCTACGGCGCCTCGGCCGGGAGCTGGGCGTGGACGCGACCGCGATGTACCGGCACTTCGCGTCGAAGGCCGACCTGCTCTCGGCGCTCATCGACGACCTGTTCCTTCGTGAGGTCCGCCCGCCGGAGCCCGAGCGCGCCTGGCGCGACAACCTGCGGGACATCATCGTCGACTGGTGGAAGCTCTACCGGCGTCATGAGGGGCTGTCCCAGGCGATGGCCGGACAGCCCGACGACGAGCCGCAACTGTTCCACATCACGGAGTGGACCGTCCGTGAACTCATGCGTGCCGGCATCTCCCAGGACCAGCTTGGCCTGTTCTATCAGACGATCTACAACTTCACCGTCGGAAACGGGCTCGTGGCGGCCTTCTCGCCGTGGTTGACGGTGGCGGAGCTACGGGACGAGCAGCGGCGCGTGTACGCCGCGCTCGACCCCGCCCGCTTCCCCAGCGCGGCCACGGCCGCGCCGTTCATCTACCCCGAGAACGAGAAGGTCTTCCTCTTCTCCGTGGAACTCATCCTCGACGCCGTCGAGGCGAAGGGGGGCGGCGCGGAATGTGAGAACTGACAGGCTCACGCCTCCCGAAAGAGAGTCCCTCATCCGCCGCTCGCACAGCCCGCGGAACAGCGGCCCGCCCAGCCGATACGGTCGCCACAAACCCCTCACCCTGAAATGCGGCGGACACCAATCTCCGTAACCGAACCGGAATTGACACCTCATCCCATGACGTGCCAAAAACGGCCGCCGCCTGGAATGAAAAGCATCCTGCGCGGAATCGACCGCTCCCGATCACGCCGACGATAGGTTCGTCGGCGGAACAGGTCGAGCTCCGGCGATCCGGAGATCCGGCTTTCCTCCGCGGCAACCAGGGCGGTTCGGTCGTGCGAGCCTTACACGATCCGCGAAAACGCCGTCCCCGGAGGGGGAGGGCCGCGGTGGTCGATGAGCCGTCCGCGAGCCGATGAAGGGGATGAGTCACATGGATCCGATGAAACGCGCGGGGATTCTCAAGCCGATGCTCGTGGAGTTCGCCCTGTCGGACCGCTTCGAGCGTGAGCTCTCCGCGGTGTTCGAGCGAGAGTTTCCCGGCGGCGTCGTCCACGACGAGAGCATCCTGTCCATGGTCATCGATCACTTCGTCCTTCAGCACGGACTGACCGGCGGTGACACCGTGGTCGACCGGTTCGTGTCGGCCCACCCGGAGCTGAGCGCCGAGGATCGGGACATGCTCCTCGGCTGGAAGGACGTCGTCGAGGGGGTCTTCGAGGTCAAGCGGAAGAACGGGGACGCGCTGACCCTGTTCAACCTCGTTGACGAGCTCACCTATGACACCCGCTCCAACGTCGGCAGAAAGGCGTTCCGCTCGATCACGAAAGGTATGTTCCTCATCGGCCGCGCTGTTCCCCTTGGAAGCGACTGGATGCTCAGCGGGAATCCCGCGGCCTTCCCCGCCGGGAGTCGCGACGTCATGATCGGCCAGGCCGCGGAGCTGGTGATGAGGAATCCCGAGGCGGTGTTCCGCAATCCGGACAAGCTCTCCGCGGCCCGCCGCATGCTGGCCGAGCAGCGAGAGATATTCATCGAGCTGTACCGCGAGGATCTCATCGTGGTGCCCGGCTGGGAGCTGGACGAGCACATGAACGCGTTCTGGAGTGCGGTCGCCGCCAAGGCGCAGCCCGGGGCCCAGCCGTCACAGCAGGTCATCTCCGACTTCACAGCCGAGACGACGGACGCCGACACCGTGGCGATCCACTTCGACCCGGACACGGGACTGAGCCTCTACCACGATTTCGGGCTGCTGGAAGATGCCTTCGCCAACCCCGCTCTGATCGCCCGCCGGCGTTACCGTGAGACCCTCACCGACTATCTGCACGAGGACACCATCTCCCCGGTCCCCATCAGGCGCCTGGCGGAGCGCGATCCCGGCAAGGCGAGCGCGGTCTTCCAGAAACTGCTCAAGAAGCGGGACTTCAGCTGGGAGACGCATGGAGAAGCCCTGCTGCGCAAGCACAAGGCCCGCCACTTCGACGCTCCGCGACTGCCCGGTAACGTTCCCGTCAGCGACGAGATGGCGAAATACCTCCGCGATCTGAACCCTTGATCGCCGACCCGGCCGGGATGGCCCAGATCAATTCCTGTCCTGTGGTTTGTCGACGACCCCTTGACCACGCGCACCAGCCCCGCCGCTTTGCTCCACTCCACGATCAGCCGCAGCCGGGGAAGCTCGTCACTCGACGTGGCCCTGAAGACTCTGTCACCGATCTGGGGATCGATCTCGTCGTCGATCCCCAGGAGGACGAGCAGCGCGCGAGCGTGATCCGCCCGGTCTGCGTGAGCTTGCGCCCCTGTCCCACCCACTCGGTGAACGCCCGCACCCACCGTACGGGCATCGGCTGATCGGCCTGCGCCATCACTGTCACCTCCAGCCCCAATCGAGATCAGCGTACGGCGATCCCGTGAGGACGCGAGCCGACAGGCGCGCCCGCCCGGCCACGATTCCCCCTCGGACACGTATCTCCACTCTCCGCGGTTCCACCGGCGACGGCGCGTTCGCGCCCGGCGGCGACGGCGCGTTCGCGCCCGGCGGAGACGCCCGACCCGGCTCTCGATCAGGCGACTTTGACGTCATCCCGCGAGGGTGACAGACCTGGCGGCGCTCTCGGGTAATCGTCCGTGCCTATTACTGGTATCTGAGGATGGTTCTTCCTCAGCCGCGAGCCGGTGTGTCTACTTGCTTGGAGCGCTGTTGGTCAGGGCCGCAACCTGATCCTCCCGGCGAGCCGAGTTTGCGGTTCCGGACACTAGGAGAGAACGTGAAGCGAACAAAGAGGTTCAGCACTGCTGTCGCGCTGACGACGGGAGTGGCGCTGGGCATCGCCGGATGTGGCGGAGAAGCCGAGAGCCCCGCCTCCGGCGCGGATACGTCCGCACCCGCGGCCGGGGGCACGTTGTACGTGTTGAATGTGTCGTCCGCGCCGAGTTTGGACCCGCAGCGCAACACCGACGCGAAGGTCTTCGGGTTCGCCAGCCGGACGATCTGGCGTTCGCTGACCGCACTCGCGCCCGGAACCGGTGAACTCGTGGGCGACCTGGCGACCGACACCGGCAAGGTCTCCCAGGACGGCAAGACCTGGACGTTCACGCTGCGTGACGGCCCCGCCTGGCAGGACGGCAAGCCGGTCGCGTGCGAGGACGTCAAGTACGGCATCTCGCGGACCTTCGCGACCGACCAGATCACCGGGGGGTCGTCGTACGCGATCAAGTACCTCGACATCCCGAAGGACGACAAGGGCAAGAGCGTCTACGTCGGCCCGTACAAGAAGACCGGGCAGGAACTCTTCGACAAGGCAGTCACCTGTGACGGCAAGACGATCGTGTTCCATCTGAAGGGGCCGCGGTTCGACTTCAACCAGACGCTCACCACCAGCGCGTTCCAGGCGTACCGCGCCGACCAGGACAAGGGCGCGAAGTCGACGTACACCGTCTTCTCAAGCGGCCCCTACATGCTGAAGGGCGACTGGAAGAGCGACAAGGGCGGGACCTTCGTCCGCAACCCGTCCTGGAAGGCCGACTCCGATCCGGTCCGCAAGGCGTACCCGGACGAGATCGTCTTTGAGGAGGGACTGGCGGAGAACACCCCGTCCCAGCGCATCATCGCCGACGCCGGCAACGACAAGCACGCCGTCACCTACACGCCCGCCTCGCCGGCGCAGGCGCCGCAGATCGTCGGGGACCCCCGGGTCAAGGACCGCACCGCCTTCATCGACGGCACAGGGGTCGACTTCCTGCTGCCGAACTACAAGAGCCCGGTGATGAGTGACGCGAAGGTCCGCCAGGCCCTGGCGATGTCCACCGACCGCGGCGCTTACGCCCAGGCGTACGGTGGCGCGACGATGTACCCGCCGACCTTCGACATCCTCTACAGCGGCCTGATCGCGCATTCGGACTCCAGTCCCTTCGGCAACCCGCTGAACGGCGACCTGGTGGAGGCGAAGAAGGTCCTTGAGTCGACGGGCCGGTCCCTTCCGGTGCCCATCACCGTCACGTACATGAAGAACTCCACCTCCGACAAGGCCTTCGGCGCGCTGGCGCAGGGCTGGCAGAAGGCCGGCTTCGAGGTCAAGCTCAACGGCATCAGCCAGAACTACTACTCGGCCATCGCCGCCCCGAGCATGGCGACCCAGACGGATGTCGTCTGGACCACCTGGGGCACCGGCTGGCCGTCCGCGTCAACGGTGCTGTCGCCGACGTTCGACAGCCGGACCAACCTCTCGCCGGCCGGCTCCGGCCTGGACAACGGCTACTTCGACAACGACGCCATCAACCAGGAGATGGACGCGACCTCGCTGATCGTGGACTTCAAGGAGCGCGAGGCCGCCTGGGGCACGATCTCGCAGAAGATCGCGAAGGACGGCGGCTACATCGCGCTCACGCAGAAGCGGTACATGTTCCCCGCCGGTTCCGGGGTGAAGCTGACCAGCTACAAGGGTGGCGGCATCGTCGGGCAGATCGACCTGGCTGCGGCCTCGGTTCGATGACACGGCAGCGAGACCGCGGACCTCGCGCGATGACGAGACTGCTACGGTCCCCCTGGCCGCCGGTCGGCACATTCGAGGAACGCACCACGCGGAAGGCAGGACACTGACATGGCATCCACCCCTCCTGTCGCCGCCGTGAGCCAGACGGCCCCGGAGGGTGGGTCGGATCAGGCCAGGACCGCCATTCACGGACGGAGCCGGGGGCAGCTCGCCCTGGCGCGGTTGCGGCGGGACAAGGTAACCCTGACCGCCCTGGTGGTGTGCGCGGTGTTGCTCCTTGTCGCCGCCGTATCGCCGATGTTGAGTCAATGGGGGGTCATCGACCCCCTCCGCAACAACCCGCACCTGGTCACCGAGGTGGGCTCGCTGCCCAACGGCCCCGCGGGCGGTATGAGCTGGCAGCACTGGATGGGCGTCGAGCCCGGAACGGGCCGGGACCTGCTGTCCCGGATCGTCGCCGGGCTCACCATCTCGCTGACGGTCGCGGTCCTGGCGAGCCTCCTGACCGTCGTCATGGGGACCTGCCTGGGAATCATCGCCGGGATCAGCAAGGGCAAGACCGACTGGGCGATCAGCCGGCTCATGGACATCGTGCTGAGCTTCCCCCAGTTGCTGATGCTCCTGAGCCTGGCGCCCATTCTCGTCGGGGTCATGCATCAGCGTCTTCACCTGCCGGAGGGAACGCCGTCGCAGATCGGGTTCATGGTTTTGGTCCTCGGCTGCTTCGGCTGGCCGCAGATCGCCCGTATCGTGCGCGGCCAGGTCCTCTCCCTGCGTGAGCAGGAGTTCATCGAGGCCGCGCGGTCGCTCGGCGCGAGGCGGGCTCAGCTGTACTTCAAGGAGATCCTGCCCCATCTGTGGGCGCCGATCCTCGTCTACGTCACCCTCGTCATGCCGCAGTACATCGCGGCCGAGGCCACGCTCGGCTTCCTCGGAGTGGGTATCCAGGCGCCGACGCCGTCACTCGGCTCGTTGCTCAACGACTCGGTCACCTACGCCGTGGTCGATCCGGCCTACTTCATCTTTCCCGGAGCGACCTTGGCTGTGGTCGTGCTGGCGTTCAACCTGCTCGGTGACGGGCTGCGCGATGTGCTGGATCCGAAGGGGGGAACCCGTGCATGAGGACGGGGTTCACAGGCAGCGGCGATCCGGTTAGCGATCCGCCGCCATGGTTCAGGTGATTGGGGTGAGTGGCGGCCACTGAGCCGTCGTCGACACAATGGTCTTCTTCGTAATCCGCAGGCTCCTCGCCATCGGCGTGATGCTGGTGGTCACCAGCGTGGTCACCTTCCTGCTCTTCTTCGCCGCGCCCACCGATCCGGCCGCGTTGACCTGCGGCCGGGAGTGCACGCCGGACCTGATCGACGCCAACCGGCACGCGATGGGCCTGGACAAGCCGATCTATGTCCAGTACGGCGACTTCGTCAAAGGGCTCTTCACCGGGCGGGACTTCCCCGACGACCCGGTGCAGAAGGCCCAGGCGCCCGAGACCATCGTGCACTGCGAGGCGCCCTGCCTGGGCTACTCGTTCCTCCGCCAGGCACCGGTGACGGAGCTTGTCACGCAGGCCCTGCCGGTCACGGTGTCGCTGGCCGTCGGCGCGTTCGTCCTGTGGATGCTGATCGGTGTCCTCGCCGGGTGCGTGGCGGCGCTGTACAAGGGCCGCTGGCTGGACCGGCTGATCGTAGGCGGTGCGCTACTGGGCTATTCGCTGCCGACGTTCTTCATCGGGCTGCTGCTGCTCACGTTCGTCTCGATCCGGTGGGCGATCCTGCCGATCCCGAGCTACACGCCGTTTCTCGACAATCCCCTGCAGTGGGCCGCCGGGCTGGTGATGCCGTGGACGGCGCTCGCCGTCGTCTTCGCCGCGGCCTATGTCCGGCTCACCCGGGCGTACATGATCGAGTCTCTGTCGGAGGACTACGTCCGTACCGCGCGCGCCAAGGGTGTGCGCGAGCCGCGGGTCATCGTCAAGCACGGGCTGCGCGTCGCCCTCACCCCGATCGTGACCATGGCCGGGCTCGACCTCGGCGGACTGCTGGGCGGCATGGTCGTCACCGAGCAGGTGTTCGGTTTCAACGGTCTCGGCAAGCTGGCGGTCCAGTCGGTGACCAATGTCGACCTGCCCACCATCGTGGCGGTGGTCCTCGTCGCCGCGGCCGCTTACACCATCGCCAACCTGGTGGTCGACATCCTCTACGGGGTTATCGATCCGCGCGTCCGACTGAAATGAGGGACCCCCATGACGGCACTCACCAGGCAGCAGGAGCAGGGCGCGACGACGCCGGAGCAGGCACCCCTGCTCGATGTCAGGGACCTGCGAGTACACTTCCCGACGGCCGACGGAGTGGTGCGCTCGGTCGACGGCGTGAGCTTCAGCGTCGCCAAGGGCGAGACGCTGAGCATCGTCGGCGAGTCGGGCTCGGGAAAGTCCGTGACCGCGCAGGCGATCCTCGGGCTGCACCGGCGCGGCCGGGGCGTGGTCTCCGGGCAGATCATGCTCGACGGCACGGACCTGATGACGATCGACGACGAGTCCATGCGCCGGCTACGCGGCAATCATGTGGCGATGGTCTTCCAGGATCCGCTCTCCGCCTTCCACCCGTACTACCGCATCGGCAGCCAGATCGTGGAGGCGATCCACTCGCACCGGCAGATCTCCGGGGAGAGTGCGCGGACGCTCGCCGTCGAGATGCTGGACATGGTCGGCATCCCGAATCCGAAGGCGCGATTCGACCAGTACCCGCATGAGTTCTCCGGCGGTATGCGGCAGCGGGCGATGATCGCCATGGCGCTGGTGAACGAGCCCAAGCTGCTCATCGCCGACGAGCCGACCACCGCGCTCGACGTCACCGTGCAGGCGCAGATCCTCAGCCTCATGCGCGATCTGCAGACCGAGCTCGGGACCGCGAACATCGTCATCACCCACGACCTCGGTGTCGTCGCGAACATCGCCGACAGAGTGATGATCATGTATGCCGGCAAGGTCGCCGAGACGGGCTCGGTCGGCGAGATCTTCGCCGCGCCCGAGCACCCCTACACCTGGGGGTTGCTCGGGTCCGCTCCGCGACTGGATCTTCCTCGGCTGGAACGGCTCGCCGCGATCCCGGGCAGCCCGCCGTCGCTGATCAACGTTCCGTCGGGCTGCTCCTTCCACCCCAGGTGCGCGTTCCGCGACGACCGGCTCGGCTGCGGCTCGACCGTCCCCGAGCTCAAGGCGAGCGCCGGGACGCATCCGGTCAGATGCCACCTGCCCGGCGACCGTCGGCGAGTACTGTTCGCCGACCCCGCCGACCCCGCCGACCCCGCCGACCCCGGCGGTCTTGGCGATTCCAGCGGCCTCAGCGATCCCGATGGCCCCGGCGGCGACGACGGCCCCGGTGGCCCCGCCGACGCCCGGGGATCATCGATCGCCACTCTGTCGATCACGGCGCCGGCCGAGCCGGGTGCGACGGTCGACACCACTCCGCTCCTGCGGGTCACCAACCTCCAGAAGTACTACCCGCAGTACACCCGCAAGCTGTTGCGCCGTGCCGCGCCACCGGTGCGCGCCGTCGACGGCATCACCTTCGACGTCCGCTCCGGTGAGACCCTGGGCCTGGTCGGCGAGTCCGGCTGCGGCAAGTCGACGGCCGGGCGCGCGATGCTGCGCCTGCTTGAGCCGACCGGTGGAACGGTCGAGTTCAAGGGCGAGGACATCACCCGGCTGGACGGGCAGCGGCTGCGCCGGCTCCGCCGCCACATGCAGATGATCTTCCAGGATCCGTTCGGCTCGCTCAACAGCCGCCAGACCGTCGGCGCGATCATCGCGACACCGTTCAAGATCCAGGGAATCAGTCCGGAGGGCGGCATCCGTCACGCGGTGCGCGAACTGATGGACCGGGTGGGGTTGAACCCCGAGCACTACAACCGCTTCCCGCACGAGTTCTCCGGAGGTCAGCGGCAGCGCGTCGGCGTGGCCCGGGCGATCGCCCTCAAGCCGGACCTGATCGTGTGCGACGAGCCGGTCTCGGCGCTCGACGCGTCCATCCAGGCGCAGGTGATCAACCTTCTGAAGGATCTTCAGGAGGAGTCCGGCGTCGCCTACGTGTTCATCGCGCACGACCTGTCGGTGGTGCGCCACATCGCCGACCGCATCGCGGTCATGTACCTCGGACGGGTCATGGAGGAGGCGCCGTGGGACGTGCTGTGCGAGCGGCCGCTCCACCCCTACACGCACGCCCTGCTCTCGGCGGTGCCGATTCCCGACCCCGAGCACGAGGCCCGCCGCGAGCGCATCCTGCTCTCCCGCGACCTGCCCAGCCCGCAGAATCCGCCGTCCGGCTGCGTGTTCCGGACGCGCTGCCTGGAGGCGCGGGAACGCTGTGCCGCGGAGGTTCCCGAGCGGCGCGAGCTGCAGCCGGGCCACTTCGTGGCCTGCCACTTCCCGCACGAGGCGACCGCGGTCCTCACCGGACGACCGTAGCCGTTGCCCCGCAGGCGCCGCCGGCGCCGACGTACCCACACGACAACGAGGAGGATGTGCCCATGCAGGCAACCCAGCAGACGCTCGATCTGGCCGAGAAGTTCTTGCCGGACGTCGTCCGCCTGCGCCGCGCGCTGCACCAGGTGCCCGAGCTGGACCTCGACCTGCCGAAGACGCAGGCGTTGCTGCTCGACGCGCTGGCCGATCTCGACCTGGAGATCACCCGCGGTGAGGGCCTGTCCTCGATCACCGCCGTCCTGCGCGGGGGGCGCGGACCGGGTCCGGTCGTGCTGCTCCGCGGCGACATGGACGCGTTGCCGGTCGTGGAGGCGACCGGCCTGCCGTACGCGTCCACGCACGAAGGCCGGATGCACGCCTGCGGCCACGATCTGCACGCCGCCGGTCTCGTGGGTGCCGCCAGGATCCTGCACGGTATGCGGGACGACCTCCGCGGCGACGTGGTCTTCATGTTCCAGCCGGGAGAGGAGCAGTCCGGCGGGGCGGTGCCGATGCTTGAGCAGGGCCTGCTCACCGCGGCCGGCCGGCCGGTCGACGCCTGTTACAGCGTCCACGTCCACTCGGCCGGGCTGCCGTTCGGCGTCTTCCGCAGCCGTCCCGGGATCATCAACGCCCACAACGAGGAGTTCGTCGTCCGTGTCATCGGCGCCGGTGGCCACGCGTCCTCGCCGTGGCGGGTACTCGACCCGTTGCCGGCGGCCTGCGAGATGGTGCTGGCGATGCAGGCGCGGATCACGCGGTCGATCGACATCTTCGATCCGGCCGTGTTGACGATCGGACGCTTCCTCGGCGGCACGAAGGACAACGTCATCCCCGACGTGGTCGAGTTCGGTGGAACGATCCGCTGCTTCTCCGACGGCGCCCTGGCGAAGGTCCGGGAGATCGTCGACGGCTGCGCGAAGGGCATAGCCGAGGCGCACGGCCTGGAGGTCGCCGTCGAGCGGATTCCCGGATATCCGGCGTGCGTGAACGACGTCGAGGAGTTCGAGCACGCCCGGCAGACCGTTGTCGACCTGTTCGGCGAGGACCGGTTCCAGCACTCCGTCAACCCGTCCGGCAGCGGCGACGACTTCGCCTACGTCATGCGGCAGGTGCCCGGCGCGTACTTCGGCGTCGGTGCCTGCGCGAGCGCGGACCCGGAGGCCGCGGCCGCCGGCCACTCCCCGCGCGCGGTCTTCGACGACGCGATCCTGCGCGACACGTCCGCGTTCCTCGCCGAGCTGGCGATCCGGCGCCTGGCCCGCGGCTGAAGCCCGGTGTCCGACAGGTGATCACGGCCATTCACCCCCCTTTCCCGGGCAGGATCCTCAATGCCCGGTTCCCGTACGCGTACCGTCGCCGACGGTAAACAAGGAGCTCACCCGATGGGTATAGGAAAACTTCCGGACTTTCCCTGGGATCTGCTGATCCCCGCACGCAGGAAGGCCGAGGCCCATCCGGACGGGCTGGTGGATCTCTCGATCGGTACGCCGGTGGATCCGACGCCGGCCGTCGTCCAGGAGGCGCTCAAGGCGCATGCCGACGCGGCCCCGTATCCCATGGCCTCGGGCTCGGCCGACCTGCGCCGGGCCATCGTCGGGTGGTGCGAGCGGAGAAGGAACGTCGTGGGACTCGGCCCCGAGGCGGTGCTTCCGACCATCGGGAGCAAGGAGCTCGTCGCCTGGCTTCCGACGATGCTGGGCATCGGCGCGGGCGACATCGTGGGGGTCCCGCCCGTGGCCTACCCGACCTATCTGGTCGGCTCGGAGATCACAGGTGCCGAGGTGCGCCTCCTCGGGCCGCCGGCGACGCTCGACTCCCTCGGGGAGAAGGGGAGGGTGAAGCTCATCTGGCTCAACACGCCCGGCAATCCCCACGGTGAGGTCCACGACGTGGCGTACCTGCGACGGGTCGTCGAGTGGGCGCGCGCCAACGACGTCGTCGTCGCCAGCGACGAGTGCTACGCCGAGCTGGACTGGCGGGACGGAGGCCACGCCAGGGCCACCCCGAGCATTCTCGACGTCGAGGTCTGCGGTGGGAGCCACGAGAACCTGCTGATGGTCTACTCGCTCTCCAAGCAGTCGAACCTCGCCGGCTATCGGGCGGGGCTGGTGGCCGGGGACCCCGCGCTGATCGCCCGAGTGCTCCAGGTGCGAAAGCACACGGGCATGATGATGCCGACCCCGGTACAGCACGCGATGGCGGCCGCTCTCTCCGACGACGAGCACGTGCGGGCGCAGCGCGCGGTCTACGGCCGGCGCCGGGAGAGGCTTCTCGCGGCGGTCGGCCGTGCCGGCCTGCGTGTCGAGCACTCCGACGCCGGGCTCTACCTCTGGGCCACCCGTGACGAGGACTGCTGGGTGACCTCGGCCGACCTCGCAGAGAAGGGCATCCTCGTGGCACCCGGGGCCATCTACGGACCCAGCTGTGCCCGGCATGTGCGGATCGCGCTGACCGCGACGGACGAGCGCGTCGACGCGGCCTGTGAGCGGCTGTGAAGTGAGCGTGATCCGTGGGCGGGAGTGGCTTTGGAGCCGGCCGCGGCGATCGCGATCTTCGCCGTCCACGGACATCAGCGCGTCTGATGGTCGCCATAGGGAGATTCGTCTTCCTGCGGCCCTCGACGAGGGGATTCAATGGTCGGCAAGGTCGCCGAACGTAAACCGAGGGAAAGTATGAGCTACCAGATCCGCCGTTGGGTCAGCCACGTCGACGAGGTCGTCCACGACGGACACGAGCCTTCCGGGCTGCCCCTCGTCAAGGCCGCCGTCGGAGTCGTCTTCGTCAACCCGTACGCGGGCCGTCGCGACAAGGACCTCTCAGAGCTCATCGACCCGAGCCCCTGGCTGGGCCGCGAACTGGGCCGCCGCGCCCAGGCGCTGCTCGGAGGCCGGCCGATCGAGAGCTTCGGCAAGGGCGGTGTCGCGGGGCTCGCCGGCGAACAGGAACACGCCGTCGCCTGTGTGACCTCCCTCTTCGGTGACGCCCTCCGGGAGAGCGTCGGCGGTGGCCTCGCGTGGATCTCGTCGGTCACCAAGGTGGCCGCGGCCGGCGTGAGCATCGACATCCCCCTGGCCCACAAGGACGCGCTCTACGTCCGTAGCCACTACGACGCCGTCACGCTCACGGTTCCCGACGGGCCGAAGCCGGACGAGATCCTCATCTGCGCCGCGGTGGCCACCGGTGGCCGTGTCCATGAGCGCTCCGGCGGTCCCACCGCGGTCAACCTCGTCGGTGACGGGCTCCGATGAGCCCCGCCGTACCGCGTCACGCGGAGGAGACCTGGGTTCCCGGCACGCCGGTCGACGCCTCGTGGGTCGGCGACCACGAGTGGGGCCTCGTCCTGGGGGGCACGACGGTGCCGGCCCTCAGCGGACGGACCTACGACAAGGTGAGCCCGGTCACGGGCGAGGTCGTGTGCCGGATCCCCGACGGCGGTCGCGACGACGTCGACCGCGCGGTCGACGCCGGCCTCAAGGCCGCGGCGGAGTGGAGGTCCGTCACCGTCCAGGAACGGGTCCGGCTTGTCCTCCGGCTCGCCGCCGTCGCCCGTGACCATCGGCGCGAGCTCGCCGTGCTCGACGCCGTCGACGTGGGCAACACCGTCTCGTCGATGGTTCCCGACGTCGAGTTCGGCATCGAGGTCATGGAGTTCATGGCCGGGGCCGCCACCCACCTCGGCGGCAGCACGCTGCCGGCCACGTCGAGCCACCTCCACTACACCCTCCGGGAGCCGTTCGGGGTCGTCGCGCGCATCGTCGCCTTCAACCATCCGGTCAGCTTCGCCCTCCAGAAGATCGCGGCCCCGCTCATCGCCGGCAACGCCGTCATCCTCAAGCCGTCGGACGCCAGCCCGCTCTCCGCGTTGCGGATGGGCGAGCTGTTCGCGCCCCACCTGCCCGCGGGGCTGCTCAGCGTCCTCGTCGGCCAGGGGCTTGAGGTGCCTCGGGCGATCGTCCGGCACCCCGAGATCCGCCGGATCGGGTTCATCGGCAGCGAGGCCACCGGGCGGGCGATCCAGCGCGAGGCGGCCGAGGTCGCGGTCAAGGACATCACCCTGGAGCTCGGCGGCAAGAACGCGATCATCGTCTGTCCCGACGTCGACCTCGCCGCCGCCGCGGAGGGGGTCGTCAAGGGCATGAACTTCCGTGGCTGGCAGAGCCAGTCGTGCAGCTCGACCTCCCGTCTTCTCGTCCACGAGTCCATCGCGGACGAGCTCGTCGAGAGGATCCGGGTCCTGTCCGAGCAGGTCGCCGTCGGAGACCCCCTCGACCCCGGAACGCAGATGGGGACGCTGGCCACCGAAGGCCAGTACCTCAAGACGATCTCCTACATCGACTCGGCCCGTGAGGAGGGCGCGACCCTCGTCACCGGTGGCCACCGCCCCGCCGGCGTCGCCGGTGACGCGGGCCACTTCATCGCACCGACGGTCTTCGACCATGTGACGCCGCGGATGCGGATCGCCCGCGAGGAGATCTTCGGCCCCGTCCTGTCGGTGATCCGGTGGTCCGACCTCGACGAGGCCGTCGAGATCGCCAACGCGGTCGACTACGGCCTGACCGGCGCGATCTGGACGCGGGACATCACGGTGGCCCATCGGGTCGCCCAGCGTCTTGAGGTCGGCTACGTCTGGGTCAACGACGCCGCGACGCACTTCGCGGGCACGCCTTTCGGCGGTTTCCAGAACTCCGGCATCGGCCGGGAGGAGAGCGTCGAGGAAGTCGTGAGCTACACCCGCCAGAAGACCGTCCACGTCGCGCTGGGGCGCTGAGTCCTCCCGCCGACACCTCTACGCGCGCAGAACGGAGTACGAACAGTGACCACCAAGGAACTTGAGACCGTGAGGATCGTCCGCGAGGGCGACGGAATCGCCTGGGTCTCGATCAACCGGCCGGAGAAGCGCAACGCGATGAGCCCGCAGGTCCACCGGGACATGTCGGCCGCCTTCGACGAGCTTGAGCTCGACGCCGAGACCAAGGTCGTCGTCATCCACGGCGAGGGGGGCGTCTTCTCGGCCGGTCAGGACCTCAAGGACTCCTTCCGGGGGCTTGAGAACGACGCGACGGAGCGCTACCTCCAGGAGCAGAAGTTCTGGAAGTGGCGCTGGGAGCGCCTCTGGAACTTCCCGAAGATCACCATCGCGATGGTCGACGGCTGGTGCGTCGGCGGCGCCTTCACCCACCTCATCGGCTGCGACTTCGCCATCACCTCCGAGGAGGCGCAGTACAGCCTCTCCGAGGTGAACTGGGGCATCATCCCCGGCGGGATGGTCAGCCGCGCGGTCGTCGAGGCGATGGGCTACCGCGACGGCATGTACTACTGCATGACGGGTGAGCGCTTCCACGGGCGGCGCGCGGTCGAGCTCGGTCTGGCCAACTTCGCCGTCCCGGCGGCCGACCTCCGGCCCCGCACCCAGGAGTTCGCCGAGATGATGATGGCGAAGAACCAGGCCGTCGTGAACGCCACGAAGCAGGTCTACCGCGCGCTCCGGCGCGGCATGGACTTCGACCAGTCGCTTGACTACATGGCGGCCAAGTTCGTCCAGCTCAAGGCGACAGACCCCCAGAACGGCTACCGGACGGGGCTGTCGCAGTTCATCGACGAGAAGTCGTACCGGCCCGCGCACGAGCCGTACCCGAATCCTGACCAGAGCCAGGCCGGCCAGTCGGTATGAGAGGCGCCATACACGTCGGCGGGATTCCGCCGGCGACGACGGCGTCTGGACGCGTGTGCGAGCCCACGACGCCGGAAGGGGTTTGAGGATGAGTGCTGGTGGCCCGCTGGCGGGGATCACGGTCGTCGAGATCGGCCGGTTCATCACGGCGCCGTACGCGGCGATGCTGCTCGGCGACCTCGGTGCGACCGTCGTCAAGGTCGAGCCCGTCACCGGCGGCGACCCGTTCCGCCAGGCCGGTGAGCCCGGGATCTCGGCCCGGTTCCTGGCGTACAACCGAAACAAGCAGTCCATCGGTCTCGACCTGGCCACCGACGACGGTCGCGTCGTCCTCCGCCGCCTTCTCGGCGACGCCGACGTTCTCGTCGAGAACTTCCGGCCCGGGGTCATGGCCGGCTTCGGGCTCGACTACGACCGGGTGGCCGGGGAGCACCCCGGTCTGGTCTACTGCTCGATCACCGGGGCCGGCCCCGACGGGCCCGCCGCCTCGCTCCCGATGTACGACGCCATCGGCCAGGGCCTGTCCGGGCTCATGGCCCAGCTGTCGGAGATCGAGTATCCCCAGCCGGTCGGGCCGGCGCTGTCGGACAGCATCACCGGGATGACCGCCGCGCTGGCGATTCAGGCCGCCCTCGTCGAGCGGTCCCGCACGGGGCGAGGCCAGTACGTCCAGACGTCGATGATCGAGGCCACGGTGAGCTTCCTCGCCGAGCCTGCGGCGCACTACTTCAGGACGGGCGAGGAGCAGGACTGGCTGACGAGACCCCGTCAGTCCCAGTCGTTCGGCTTCCGCGCCGGGGACGGGCGTCCGTTCGTGATCCATCTGTCGTCCCCCCTGAAGTTCTGGCACCGGCTCCTGGCCGTCGTCGAACGGCCGGAACTCGACGGCGATCCGCGTTTCTCCACCTATGCCCGGCGTGTGAAGAACTACCGCGAGCTGCGGGAGGAGCTGTCCACGTCGTTCGCGGGGGCGGGCCGGGACCACTGGCTGAAGCGGCTCGCCGAGGAGGACGTCCCCGCCGCCCCGGTCCTCACGACGAGTGAGACCTTCGAACACGACCAGGTCCGGCACCTGGGACTTGAGGTCACCCTCGACGGCCCGGACGGGCTGCGGGTGGCCGGGCGGGGAGCCCGCCTGACCTCCACGCCGGGCAGGCTGCGCCAGCCGCCGGCGTTCGGCGCCGACACGGACGCCGTACTGGAGCGTCTCGGCTACTCCGCCGCCGAGGTCGCCGGCCTGCGGGCCGCCGCGGTGGTCGGCTGATGGCCGCCGTGAAGATCGGGGATCGGGTCGTGATCGGTGAGGCCGACTTCCCCGAGTCCGCGCGCCGGCTGCGCCTGGAGGTCCGGACGTTCCTCACCAGAGCCCGGGCCGACGGCCGGTACGTGCCGTCGTGCGACGCGTGGCACGTCGGCTTCGATCCCGGCTTCAGCGCCGAGCTGGGGTCGCGTGGATGGCTCGGGGTCAGCTGGCCGAAGGAGGCCGGCGGCCAGGGCGGATCGGCGCTCGACCGCTTCGTCGTGACCGAGGAGCTGCTCGCGGCGGGTGCGCCCGTCGCGGCCCACTGGGTCTCGGACCGGCAGACCGGGCCGGCGCTCCTCCGGTACGGGTCCCGGGAGCAGCGGGAAACCCTCCTGCCTGAGATGGCGGCCGGCCGCCTGTTCTTCGCCCTGGGACTGAGTGAGCCCGGCAGCGGATCGGACCTCGCGAGCGTCCGGACGAAGGCCACCCGCTGCGACGGCGGATGGGTGCTTCAGGGCTCGAAGATCTGGACGAGCCATGCGCATCGGTGCCAGTTCGTCATGGTGCTGGCCCGGACGAGTGGTCAGCACGGGGACCGCCACCGCGGCCTGAGCCAGCTCATCGTCGACCTCGCCGCCCCGGGTGTCGACATCCGTCCGATCCGCATCCTCGACGGCAGCCACCACTTCAACGAGGTCTTCTTCGACGACGTCTTCGTCCCGGACGGGATGCTCCTCGGGAACGAGGGGGAGGGCTGGGCACAGCTCCGCGCCGAGCTGGCCCTCGAACGCAGCGGCCCGGAGCGCTTCATGAGCAACTACCCGCTGCTCGAAGCGCTCGCCCGGGAGGTCGCCAGGCACGGTGACCCCCAGGCGGAGCAGACCTTCGGCGAGCTCATGGCGGAGTTCACGACCCTGCGCCGCCTGTCGGCCGGTGTGGCCGCCGAGGTGGACTCGGGACGGAGCCCCACGCTGATGAGCGCGCTCGTCAAAGACCTCGGGACCCAGTTCGAACACAAGATTCCCGACGCCGTCCGGAGGGCGGTCCCCGCGCACCGCCGCACGATCGAGACGGATCTTGGACGAGCTCTGCGGGACGCCGTCCTTTTCGGGCCCGGCATGAAGTTCCGGGGAGGAACGAACGAGATCCTGCGGGAGATCGTGGCGAAGGAGCTGGGACTGTGAGCGACGCGGAGGAACTGGCGGGCGTCGTCGGCGACCTGCTGGCGGAGCGGCTCGGGCCCGACACGGTCCGCGACCTCGGACGGACGTGGGCCGCCGACCTGTGGGGCGAGCTTGAGAGTCTCGGCATGACGACGGTCGACGTCCCCGAGCGCCTTGGCGGCGGGGGCGGGACGACCGCCGAGGCGCTGACGGTCGTCCGGGTCGCCGGCTACCACAACGCCCCGATCCCACTCGCCGAGTCCGCCTTCGTCGGCGGCTGGTTGAAGTCACAGGCCGGTCTTCCGGTCTCGGAGGGGCCGTCGGGAACGGCCCTCTGCCGGAACAGGTCCGTCTACCTCGACGACTCCGACGGCCGGTCGCGGCTCACCGGCACGGTGGCGGTCCCCTGGGGGCGTCACGCCCGCGAGCTCCTCGTCGTCATTGAGGAGGGTGACGCCACCCAGCTCGCGGTCGTCGATCCGGCTGCGGCCGGGGCCGCCCTCACCTGGACGCACGGGAGCAACGTCGCCGGCGAACCGCGGGACGAGGTGCGGCTGACCGGAGCCGTGTGCCGTGAGGTCCACGACCTCCCCGGCGTGAGCATCGAAGGTGCTCACGCCCGGGCGGCGCTCGGCCGGGCCGCACTCATGGTCGGGGCCCTCGAACGGGTCGTCGATCTGTCGCTCGGCCACGTCACCGTCCGCGAGCAGTTCGGACGGCCGCTGGCGAGGTTCCAGGTCATCGCGCACTACCTCGCCACGATGACGACCCAGCTGGTCGCGGCCCGTGCGTCCCTGGAGGGCGCGGCGCGCACCGCTGAGGAGTCCGCGCCCCACGAGGTCGACTCCATGGCCGTCGCCGCCGCCAAGACGCGCGCCGGTGCGAGTGCGGAGGTCATCACCCTGCTGGGCCACCAGGTGCACGGGGCGATCGGGACGACCGAGGAGCACGAGCTGGGTCTCAGCTCCCGTCGTCTGTGGGCCTGGCGCGACGAGGACGGAGACGAGCAGTACTGGTCGGGGGTGCTCGGGCGCCAGATCGCCTCTCGCGCCTACGGCTCCGGGCTGTGGCCGGTCCTCGCCCCGGTGTGACCGGGGCGGGGCGCGAGGGGAACCGGAGAGAACCGCACGGGGAGGAGGGCTCCGCGGCCGCCGCGGAGCCCTCCTCCCTTCTCCTTTTCCCTCTCCCGCCGTCCCGTCCGCCGGTCAGGGCCTCTCGGCGAGAGCCCCGGCAGCCGATCGTCCGGCCCTCCGGCCGCAGACGGCGGCCCGCGTCAGCGCCGCCGCCGCCGGGTAGTTGTGGTAGAAGAGGCCGCCGACGACGCCACCCGCCGCGAAGAGATCACCGATCCGGTGGCCGCCGACGTGCAGGACCGCCATGTCGGTGTCCGTGGTGATGCCGCCATAGGTGAACGAGATCCCGGAGGTGACCTTGTAGGCGACGAACGGCGGTCTGTCGATGGGAAGCGCCCAGTGCGACTTCGCCGGCTGTCCGGCCGGTGCCGCCCCGAGGTCCTCCGGGGGACCGTCCGGTGTGGGGGTGGCGCAGGCCTCGTTGAAGCGGGCCACCATGGCGGTGAACCGGTGTGCGGGCACGCCGATCGCGAGCGCCAGCTCCTCAAGGGTGTCGGCGACGGTCGGGTGGCCGTGCGAATAGTAGTGCTGCTGGAGGTTGTGGCTCGTCCGGGCGTCGAAGACCTGATAGGCCAGGCCGGCGGGCTGATCGCAGATCGCCGCCCCGACCTTCGTGTAGGTCATCGTGAACAGGTCCTCGCCCTCGTCGACGAAGCGTTCCCCGAGCTCGTTGACGAGGATGCCGTCGGCGTAGGAGTAACGCTCGCTCCGGGGCGACCGGTCCAGGTCCCCGACGAGGGGGATGTCGGCGTCGGTGGGCACCGAGTGACAGCCCCCCCAGTGGCCGCCCGGCATGGCCCCTATCTCAAGCGCGCGGGTGAGGCCGAGACCGGTGTTGTATCGGCTGCCGCGCACCGCGACGAGGTCCCACCCCCGCCCGAGATACTTGCGGCGCATCTCCGGGTTGGCCTCGAAACCGCCGCTCGCGAGGACGACCGTGCCGCGCTCCTCGACCGGCCGGCCGCCCACCATGGCGTGGACGCCGGCGACACGGCCGTCCTCGACGAGGAGGTCCTGGAGTACGGCGTTGTAGCGGATCGTGACGCCGGCGTCCTCGGCCGCTCCGAAGAGGGACTCCATGAGACCCTCACCGCTGTCGTGCGCCGCCACACAGGCCCCGGGGTCGAGGGTCGTCGAATCCGTCGACCGCACCTCCTGGACATGGGAGAACTTGAGGTTGAAGCCCAACGACACCCCGTGTGCCCGGAGCCAGCGCAGGGTCTCGAACGACGCGTCGACGACGAGGTCGAGCTCTTCGGGGTTGGACCGGTTGTGAGAGGTCCGGAGGATGTCGTCCCGGAAGTCCGCGCGGGTGTAGGGCGCGATCCGGAGGCGTGCGGCGTCGGGGTCGGACGCGACGTCGATGAGAAGCTCAAGGGCGAGCTCCCCGTCGTGGTGCAGGCCGTCGTGCGCGAAGCGGAAGGATCCGTTGGAGAACCGGCTGTTGCCGCCGCGTGCGTCACGGGGCGAGGCTTCGAGGACGAGGACTTCCGCCCCGTGCTCACGGGCGCTCAGCGCCGCGCAGAGACCGGCGAGCCCGGCCCCGACGACGACGACTCGGCGGGATGCTGTGGTCATGAGAGTGCTTTCCGGCGCCGTGGAATGGGAGACCGCACCACGCCTCAGCTGATGTCGCCGGCGCTGCGGGCGCCGTCGATCGGCAACGCCACGCCGGATATGCCCCTGGCGTGGTCGGAGGCGAGGAAGGCGTACGCGAGCGCGACGTCCTTCGTCTCAAGGAGGATGTTCAGGGGCATGGACGCGCCGGGGTTCGCGTGGAGGCGTTCCCGGAAGTTCGCCAGCGCCCGCTCGTCGGGGAAGACGTTCGCCATGAAGCCGGTGTCGATCGTCGAGGGGCACACGCAGTTGACGCGGATGGCCGGGGCGAGCTCGATCGACAGCGCCTTGGTCATGGTGATGACAGCGGCCTTGGACGCGGCGTAGATCGACGACTGAGGACGCGGGAAGAGACCGGCGACCGAGGCCGTGTTGAGGATCGACCCTCCCCCGCTGCGGCGCAGGAGCGGCACGGCGCTCCGGACGCCGAGGTAGACGCCTTTGACGTTGATGTCGAAGACGCGCTCGAAGTTCGCGATGTCGGAGTTCTCGACGGGCGACTTCGGGCTTGAGATCCCGGCGTTGTTGACGAGGACGTGCAACGCGCCGAACCGCTTCTCGGTGAAGGAGACCATGTCCGACACGGAGCCCGGGTCGACGACGTCGACGCGCGTCGCCGCGGCGAGCTCACCGATGTCGGCGGCCACCCGCTCGGCCGCCTCGACGTCGCGGTCCGCGACGACGACGCGGCTGCCGCATTCGGCGAAGAGACGCGCGGTGGCCTCGCCGATCCCGCCGCCACCCCCGGTCACGAGGGTCACCTTGCCTGAGAAGTCGTACATGGGGAGCTCCTGGAAGTCGAGAGAGGGATGCGGGGATCGTGTCATCGGCGCGGCGACGTGGCGGCGAGGGCCCGGTCGGCCATCTCGACGGCGTAGAGGGCGATGCCGGTGCTCGGGGCGTCGTTCGGGGACAGGCTCGTCGTCATCCGCAGGAAGCGCTTGACGAGCTGGATCGAGGCCTGGTCGTAGCCGGCGACCTGGTCGGCGATGGCCGTGACCTCGTCCGCGAGCGCGGCCCTCGGGACGTGCCGCGCCGCCAGGCCGAAGGCGACCGCCTCCCGGCCGTCGAGCTCGCGTCCGGTGAAGATGAGGTCGCCGAGGATGTGCTGGGGCAGGACGTACCGGTAGTGGCTGAGGACGATCGTCGGCGGGATGCCGTGCGGGATCTCCGGAAAGGACAGGACGGCGTCGTCCGCGGCGACGACGATGTCGCACCGCGCGGCGAGGGACAGCCCGGCGCCCTCCGCGCGTCCGTGGAGCGCGGCGACGGTCACGGCGGTGCACGAGCCGAGGGCCTCGTTGGTCCGCTGGATCAGCTCGAACTCGGCGGTGATGGCCTTCGGGTTCGTCGGCGCCCCGGGGACGCGTTCGCGTCCGAGGGAGAAGTCCTCCCCCGCCGCGTCGAGGATGACGACGGAGACCGGGTCCGGTCCGGACTGGGCCTCGGCGAGGACGTCGGTGAGGGCGTTGAGCACCTCGGCGTTGAGCCGGTTCCCCTGGTCGGGCCGGTCCAGGGTGACGCGCAGGACGCGGTCGGTGCGCTGGGTGCGAAGGCTCATGCCGGGACGCTCTCCTTGATGACGGGTTCGTTGAGGACGAGGTCGCTCACGCCGATGCGGGGCGAACCGTAGGCCGCGGTGTCCTCGCGGTGCCGGGCGAGGTGGGCCGGCGTGTGAACGGCCTGCTCGTCGTCCAGCATCTGGCGGGCGAAGGTATAGACGAACGCGCACCGGGCATACCGGCGGAAGGTATAGTTGCGGAGCATTTCCTCGACACCGACGTCGGTGCGGGTCAGCTCATCGGCGAGGACGAGGCCGTCCTCCGCGGCCATCGCCGCGCCCTGGGTCAGATGGGGCGGCACGACGTGGGCGGCGTCGCCTCCGAGGACGACACGGCCGGAATACCACGGTCCCGGGATGAGAAGAAGCTCAAGGGGGCCGTAGACGATGTCGGAGTCGGGGCCGAGGCGGTCGCGCGCGGCGGCGACGTAGCTGCCGTAGCCGGCGAGCCGCTCGCGCAGCTCGACGTGGAGCGTGGCGTGGTCGAACCACACCTCCGGGTCCTCCCGCCGGATGTGGAAGAGATACATGAGGTTCTCGTCCAGTGGCATCGCGCCGGTCTTGGACCCGATCCCCTGGAGGAACTCCATCGCGTCGACCTCCGCGGGCCGGGGCTCCTGGATGCGCCAGGCGCCGTAGCCGGAGGGCCGCGGGCGGAAACGCCCGCCGAAGATCGCCGCTCGGGTGGTCGAACGGATGCCGTCGAAGCCGGCGACGACGTCGGCCGTCTCGACCGTCCCGTCGGAGAGCGTCACCCGGACCGCGTCGCCGGTGTCCTCAAGGTCCGTCACCGTCGTGGCCATCCGGATCGACGCGCCGGCGCGCAGCGCGGCGCCGTACAGGATCGTGTGGAGCCGCCGGCGTGTCAGGGCGCAGACCGGGGGCGTGGTGGCGTCGCCGAGGAGGAAGGGGTGCTCGACGACGAGGTTGCGATCGTGGTCGAAGTAGCGCATCGCCCGGTAGACGAAGCCCGCGTCGAGGACCTGGTCGAGGACACCGAGGTGGCGGTAGACCCGGAGGGCGTTGGCCGGCTGCCCCAGGCCGACACCGGGGAGGGAGAAGTCCGCCTGCTTCTCGACGAGGGTGACCTCGACACCACGTTGCGCCAGTGCCGTCGCGGTCGTCAAGCCACCGACACCGCCTCCGACGACGAGGACCCGTCCGACTCGCCCCATGGTGCTCGTTCTCCTCCGTCAGTGGGTTGGTGGGACCGTCAGCGTAAGAGAGGGGGAGAGGCCACGAAAAAGCAATGGTTCGTATGCGCGAGATAGCCTACGTCTATGCCCTCAGAAGTCCTGGAGGTCAACGACTCGGGGGTCGTGGACGGGGCGGCCCGACGGGACCGAGTGGCATAGCCGACACCTATCCCGTCCATAGGGAGATGTGCCTTCTCCGCCGGTCCGGCGGTCTCCTAGGCTTCGACGGACGTCAGGCATGCGGGAGCCGGCAGCGGCCACCGGCGAGGCCGGCGTCGCGGCGGTCCGCCACTGGCCGAACCGGCCCCGTCGCCCGGGAGGGCGCGTCTCGAAAGGAACTCGGTGAGCATTTACCCAGGGGCGAACGAGTCCGAGGTCGAGGTTGACGGCGACGTCGTACCCTACGTCGACTCCGTCCGGTCCAAGGGCGAGCCGCGGCCCATCGTCCTGGTCCACGGCAGTGGTGGTACGGCCCGCTCCCACTTCGGTGCGCTCTTCCCGATGCTCGCGAGCCGTCGCCGGGTCATCGCCCTCGACTACGGCTCCGTCCCGGCCCCTGACCGCGAGCTGACCCTCGACGCCCTCGTCGCCAAAGTCCGTGCGGTGCTCGATGACGCCGTGCCCGGCGAGCCGGTCGATCTTGTCGGCTACTCACTCGGCGCCGTCGTCTCGATCGCGCTCGCGGCCGAGCGACCGGAGCGCTGCGCGTCGCTCACCCTCATAGCCGGGTGGCTTCGGACCGACTCCCACCAGCGGATCCGCAACCGGGTGTGGCGCACCCTCTTCGAGGCCGGATCCGACGCGCTCGGCGCGTTCGCCGTGCTCAACGCCTACAGCGCGCAGTACCTCGCCAAGCTGAGCCCGGCGGAGGCGGCGGCGCTCGTCGAGCGCTCGTCCCCCGGGCCGGACCGCGCGCGGCAGATGCGGCTCAACGCCGAGGTGGACGTGCTGGAGGCCGCGACCAGGGTAAGCGCTCCCACGCTGATCATCGGGTGCGACCACGATCAGATCGCCCCCCCGCACCACAGCCGGCAGATGCTCGGCGCCATCGGCGACGCGAGAATGGCCCGGGTGCGCGCGGGCCACGCGGTCCTCACGGAGCGACCTGCCGAGGTCTACCAGCTCGTCGACGCCTTCACCCAGCGACCGGACGAGTACCCGGCGGGCGCCCACATCCCGCCGATCGTCGTCTGATGGCCGCGGTCCACGATCTCGTCCAGCCCCGCCGGGCAGCCACCCAAGAACCCATGGACAGTCATGACGAGAAATAAGAGGAGGACGCGGTGACGGCGTCGAGGCACGAGGGGCCGGAGCGGTACGAGGTCATCATTGTCGGGACCGGGTTCGCGGGGATCGGCCTGGGAACGCGGATGAAGCGTGCCGGGTACGAGTCGTTCGTCATGCTTGAGCGGGCGGACGACGTCGGCGGCACGTGGCGCGACAACACCTACCCCGGGGCCGCGTGCGACGTGTCGTCGCACCTCTACTCGTACTCCTTCCGGATCAACCCGGACTGGACGCACGTCTACTCACCGCAGCCGGAGATCTTCAAGTATCTCAAGGACACGGCCCGCGAGGGCCTGCTCGACCACATCCGGTTCGGCAGCGAGGTGACGGACGCCGACTGGGACGAGGAGGCCGGCGAGTGGCGGGTCGTCGCGGGCGGCAGGGAGTTCGTCGGCCGTGTCCTCGTCCTCGCGAGCGGACGCCTGTCCGATCCGAAGATGCCGGACATCCCCGGGATCGACTCGTTCTCCGGAAAGTTGTTCCACTCCGCGGCCTGGGACCACGACGCCGCGCTCGACGGGCTGCGCGTCGGGGTCATCGGGACCGGCGCCTCGGCGGTCCAGATCATCCCCGAGATCGCGAAGGTCGCCGGTCACCTGACGGTGTTCCAGCGCGGCGCCGCGTACGTGCGCCCGCGGACCAACCGCGCGTACACCGAGGTGGAGAAGCGCACCTTCGAACGGTCTCCCGAGGTCGTCGAAGCCCTCCGCGAGGAGCTCTTCTGGGCCAACGAGGCACGCCTCGTCGAGCGGCAGGCGCTGCCGGCCCTGCTTGAGAAGGCGTCGGCGGACGCGCACGCGCACCGCGAAACCCAGGTCAAGGACCCGGTGACCCGCGAGCTGCTCAAACCGGACTACGTGTTCGGGTGCAAGCGAGGTTTGAAGTCCAACGACTACTACCCGACGTTCAACCTGCCCCACGTCACGCTCCAGGCGTCGGGTATCGAGCGGATCGAGGGGGCGGTCGTCCACGCCGTGGACGGCCGGACCCACGAGCTGGACGTCCTCGTCGCGGCGACCGGCTTCGAGGCGACCGACCTGCCGATCTCCTACCGGGTGCGGGGGGCCGGCGGCCGGGCTCTGTCCGAGGCGTGGGCGACCGGGATGCAGGCCTTCGCGACGGTCTCACCCCACGGCTTCCCCAACCTCGTCGTCATGGGTGGACCCAACACCGGTCTCGGGCACAACTCCGCCATCTACATCATCGAGTCTCAGGTCGACTACATCCTCGGCGTTCTCGACTTCCTCGCCGAGGACCCCGCCCGGGTCGTCGACATCGACGCAAAGGTCGAGGAGGAGTTCATGCGTAACCTGGAGACGAAGATGGAGGGGACCGTCTGGCTGTCCGAGGGCTGCCAGACATGGTACGTCGACTCCAGGAACGGCCGGCTCACGAGCCTGTGGCCCGACTTCGCCCACAGCTTCCGACGTGAGAACGGCGTCTTCGATCCCTCCCCGTACATCGTGTCGACCGCGCCCGGACGGTCGGGAAGTGAGGCCGGCAATGGCTGAGGCACAAGGATCCCCGACCCTGCGTGACAGTGAGGGAACGGCCGGCCCGCGGGTCCACCAGGTCCTTGCCCGGGGAATCGCCGATCTTGGGGTGAGCACCCTGTTCGGTCTCATGGGCGACGGGAATCTCTGGCTCATCGACTCCTTCGTCAAGGAGCAGGGCGGGACCTACGTCGGGGCGACGCACGAGGCGAACGCGGTGCTCATGGCCAGCGGCTTCGCCCAGCGCTCGGGCGGGATCGGGGTCGCGACGGTAACGCACGGCCCCGGCCTGACGAACACGGTGACCGCTCTGACCGACGCGGCCCGGGGCCGGATCCCGATGGTCGTCATCGCCGGCGACACCCCCGCCGAAATGCGCGACCACAGCCAGAAGCTCGCTCAGCGCGAGGTCGTCATACCGACGGGTGCCGGGTTCGAGCTCATGCGCTCACCGGCCACGGCCCTGGTGGACCTCGCGACGGCCTTCCGGCGCGCGGTGGCCGAACGGCGCCCCGTGGTCCTCAACATCCCGCGGCAGCTTCAGCTCGCCGTGACGGAGGACGCCGGCACCGTCGTGATCCCGTCCGCGCCCCAGTCGCCCGGACCGGACCCCGAGGCCCTCGACGTCGCGCTGGGCATCGTGGCGAGCGCGCGGCGTCCTCTCATCCTCGCCGGTCGAGGTGCCGAGCACGCCCGGGACGGACTCGTCGCCCTCGCGGACCACATCGGCGCCCTGCTCGCGACGACGCTGCAGGGTCAGTCGATCTTCCAGGGACACGCCTACGACCTCGGCCTGTTCGGCTCCCTGTCGACCGAGACGGCCCTTGAGGCGATCGGCGAGGCCGACTGTGTGATCTCCTTCGGGGCGGGCCTGAACCGGCACACGACGGTCGAGGGGGCCCTCCTGTCCGGGAAGGCCGTCGTCCAGTGCGACATGCACCCCGAGGCCCTGGGGCGTTACGCGCCCGTCGACGCGACCGTTCTCGGTGACGCCGGCCGGGTGGCCGAGGCCATGCTGACGAGCCTCGTCGAGGCGGAGATCGGCGGCCTCCGGGCCCGCGACGAGTCGCTCGCCCGGCGCCTGGCGGAGGAGCGGGAGCGCACGCTCGGGCACGACTCCCCCGAGGGGCCGCTCGACGTGCGTGCGGCCCTGGCGCAGATCGCCCGCGCCATCCCCGAGGGACGGTCGGTCACCACCGACCTCGGCCGGTTCGTCATCGACGCGTGGAAGGCGGTGACGGTCACCGCCCCGCGAGCCTACGTCCACACGAACAACTTCGGATCCATCGGCCTCGGCATGGGGTACGCGATCGGGATGACGTACGCGCGCCCGGACGAGCCGGTGGTCCTCGTGACCGGTGACGGCGGGTTCATGATGGGAGGGCTCGCCGAGCTGGGGACGGCGGTGCGCCACGGACGTGATCTCATCGTCGTGGTCGTCGACGACGGGGCCTACGGCGCCGAGCACGTGCAGTTCCGCAACCGGGGCCTCGATCCCGATCTCACGACGTTCGCCTGGCCCGATATCGCCGGAGTGGCTCGCGCGCTCGGCGCCGAGGCGCTCACGGTGCGGGTCCCCGCCGACCTGGACGGTGTCGCCGAGTTCGTGCGCACGCGCCGCGGCCCGGTCCTCATCGATCTGCTCGTCGCGCCGGAGGCCGTACTCGCCCGGGGCTTCGCCTGAACGGAAAATCGGACAGGTAGTCTGTTGGGAGCATGAAAGCAAGACCAGTGATCGGTGAAGCGGTCAGGCGAGATCGGGGGCAGGCCACTGGTACCGCACGATCGAATGCGGGCGGCAGCGCCGTCGGGGCTTACGGCGCCCACCGGTTGGTGAGAGAAAGTGGCCAGGCCATGACGAAACCGCCCGACGCCGGCATGTCTCGATTCGACCTGCGCCGGGTGGATCTCAACCTCCTCGTCAGCCTGCACTACCTGCTCCAGGAGTGCCAGGTGACGGCGGCGGCCGAGCGGATGTCGGTGAGCCAGCCCTCGATGAGTGCCTCGCTGGCCCGGCTGCGCCGGTTGCTCGACGACCCGCTCATGGTCCGCGCCGGTCGCCGGCTCGTCCTCACGCCGTACGCCGAGGGCCTGCGCGACCAGGTCGCCGCGGTCCTCCGCGAGATCGAGTTCACGCTCTCGACGCGACCGGTCTTCGACCCGACCTCGGAGTCGCGCCAGTTCGTCATCGCGGCGACGGACTACATCACCCTCGTCCTCCTCAAGGATCTCGTCAGCGACCTCAGCATGTCGATGAACATCCACTTGGAGGTGCAGCCGGTCATGGCCAGCCACCTCGACGACCTGCGCAACAACCGGATCGACATGATCATCACGCCGCGTGAGGTCATGGGGGAGGTCACCGACCTCCTCAGCGCCACCCTCTTCCGGGACCGCTTCGTCGGGGTGGCGAGTGCGCAGAACGACGCGATCGAGGGCCTGACGACGCAGCGGTTCTCCCAGTTGCCCTACATCGCGTACCGGTCGGACGGGAAGCGCTCGAACGTCGACGGGCAGTTCGACCTGCTCGGGGTTCCGCGCAATGTCCAGATGACGACGGAGAACTTCGTCGTCGTCCCCCACATCGTCACGGGGAGCAATTTCATCGCCATGGTGCACGAGCGGCTCTGGCGTTTCATGCCGAGCTCGCTCAATCTCAAGCTCTTCGAGTCTCCGGTCGCTCTGCGGCCGGTGACCCAGGCCGTCTACTGGCATCCTCGCCGGATGGACGACCCCGCGCACCGTTGGCTGCGTGAACGGATCGTCCGGATGAGCCGCGCTCAGCCGTAGTTCCGGCTCGGGCCCCGGGAGGAACGTCCGGGGCCCGGGCCGGTGGTCAGGAGACGAGGGCGACGGCGCGCCGGCCACCCGGCGTGTTGCGGCTCCTCATCAGGCGCAGCTCACCGCGGGAGACCACCGTCGTCACCGCGGGCAGGTCGCCGAGCGCGAGGGCGTCGAAGGCGGTGCCGGCGCGGGAGCCGAGGGGCGCGTCGAGGACGACGAGGTTGGCCGGACGGCCGACCTGGAGAAGACCCTCCGCCAGGCCGTAGACCGCGGCCACGTGACCGGTCGAGGCGCTGAGGGCCTGACGGGGCGTCAGCGGGCCGAGCGAGCAGAGCTCGGCCATCTGGCGCAGCATCCCCAGGGGAATCACGCCGGTGCCCGTCGGGGTGTCCGTCGCGATGAGGACCCGCTCGAACTGGTCGTGCTCAAGGGCCTTCTCGGCGATGTCGATCGCCGAGGCGAGGTTGCCCGCGTGAACGAGCTGGAGGGCGGTCCCGGCCCCCTCCACGACGATGCGCGTGTTCTCCTCGGGGCTGAGTGACGTCGGTCCGCCGTTGACGTGGCCGGCGATGTCCGGCCGCATCGCGAGGAGGACGTCGACATCGATCTTCTCCAGGCTTCCGGCGATCGAGCCGCCGCCCGAGTGACACATGACGACGATCCCCGCCTCGCGGGCGGCGTGGACGACCGGGACGTACGCGGAGGGCGTGGCGAAGGCACCGAACCCGGCCTTGGCCATCCAGACCCCCGCCTCCCGGAGCTCGGCGAAGTCGGCGGCCGTGAGCCCCGGTTCGAGGATGACGGATCCGGCGTGGACCGTCATGCCGCCGGGGAAGTAGTCGCGGTAGCTGTGGGCCGCGGCGATCGCGAGGGCCTTCACCCCGACGACGCTCGTCGGGCGGCCGGGGACGTGGACCTCGGACGCCGAGATGCACGTCGTCGTCCCACCGTGGACGTAGCTCTCCAGGAACCCCACGGTGTTCTGCCGCGGCGTGTAGTCGCCAAAGGTCGTGTGGACGTGTGAGTCGATGAAGCCCGGCACGACGGTCTGGCCGCGGACGTCGAGGACGACCTCGTGGTCGTTCGGGCTCACGTCGCCACTGTCGCCGATCCACGCGATCGAGCCCCCCTCGACGACGATCGCGTCGCCCGGGAGGGCGGTTCCCGATGCGGTGCCGTCGTGCGAGTCACCAACGTTGGTCAGGGCAAGGGTCATCTGGTCCGCCTCTGTGGTGGGTGCGGCCGTCGTCGGACCGCGCGGAGTGCTCTCGGAGATTCAACCTGTTCGTCCGGGAGACAGGTAGACGCACTTGCCTATGGCGGGAATAGGCAGGTGCGATGACACCTGGAAAAGGGCTGCGGGCCGGCCGTTCCGGGAGCCGGGCCGTCCGAACGCGGCGGAGGTTCTGGGGAGCTACCCCAAAACGCCATATAGCCCCATTTTTTAGAAGAGTGTGATCAAAACCACAAATACGACATCAATGCCACTGGTACATGTCAGCGCATAACCGGGAGCTATCCCTCGCATAGGCAGGCACAGCTTCCTCGCCTCCAGCAAGGGACATAGCGTGTCCGTACCCAGAGGCGTCACCACTCGGTCACGGTCTGATCCTTCGAGGGGGCCGGGTGCCCATCTCCTCCAACTCCTCCAAGCCCCTCGGGCCTCGACGGCCCCAGACTGAAGAAAGTTGGATCGCATGACAATACGGCGCGCCCGACGACGCTCCACCCTCCCGCTTGTCCTCGCGGGCTCCCTGCTCCTCGCCACCGCCTGCTCGGGCGGCGGAGGCGACGCCGAGAGCTCCGCCGAGTCGACCGGCACGGACCGGGAGATCTTCAACATGCTACCGGACTCGATCAAAAAGTCGAAAGTCATCAAGGTCGGCGTCTCCCCGAACTCGCCGCCCCTGATCCACGCCTCGGGCGATAAGAACGTGGGCATCATTCCGGACCTGGCCGCCGAGGTCGAGAAGAAGATGGGCGTCAAACTGGAGATCATCGGGATGGACTACGCGGGACTCATTCCGGCGCTCCAGGCCAAGCGGATCGACATCAACTGGAGCGTCATCAACGACACCGAGGAACGGCAGGAGACGATGGACTTCGTCGACTTCCTCCGCTCCGATCACGGCCTGCTCCTCCACAAGGGAAACCCGAAGAACATCACCGACGCCGACTCTCTCTGCGGGACACGGGCGGGAACCGTCAAGGGGGGTCTCGACCAGGTATTCCTTGAGGAGCAGAAGAAGAAATGCGCGGCCGAGGGCAAGCCGGAAATGGAGATTCTCCTCTACAACAACCGGCTCGGCATCCAGACGGCGATGCAGTCGGGAAAGGTCGACTCCTTCCTCGGCATCAAGCCCTCGCACCAGTACCAGGCCAAGACCGTGAAGGACGGCACCGTCTTCGAGGTCGCCGACGCGACCTTCCTGCCGGGCATCTTCGGCATGGCCCTCCTCAAGGACAACACCCGGCTCCGCGACGCCATGCAGGCCGCGCTGAAGGGCACGGTCCGCGACGGTGAGTACACCAAGATCCTCGACAGGTACGACATCGGCTCCTCGGCACTGACCGAGGACGAGATCCTCGTCAACGGGGTCGGGAACGGGCTGCCGTGACCTCTCGGACCACCGCCACCCAGACGGAGACAGGTTCTCCGTCTGGGACCGTCGAGCCCATCAAGGCCGTGCCCGTACGCAAATACGGTCAATGGGCCATAGCCGCCGTCGTCGCGCTCTATGCCGCGCAGCTCATCGTGTCCGTGGCCCGCAACGAGACACTTGAGTACGGGGTCGTGTGGCGGTATCTGTTCCATGAACAGGTCCTCAAGGGCATCCTCGTCACCTTCGAGCTGACCTTCGCCGCCGGCATCCTCGGCACCCTCATCGGGACACTGGTCGCCGTCGCCAAGCTGTCGGGCAACCCGATCCTCCGAGCGGTGAGCGGCTTCTACACGTGGTTCTTCCGCGGCGTCCCGCTGCTGTCGCTCGTCCTCATCATGGGCAACTTCGCGATCCTCTTCTCCCACCTGAGCATCAGCCTGCCCTTCACCGACGTGGACTTCCTCCGGGTGGACACGAACTCGGTTTTGACGATCTTCGTAGCGGCCTGGATCGCCCTCTCCCTCCACGAGGGGGCCTACATGGGGGAGGTCATCCGCGGCGGTCTCGTCGGTGTCCCCCAGGGGCAGCGCGAGGCGGCGCAGTCCCTCGGCATGTCCGACGGACTCGTCATGCGCCGCGTCATCCTGCCGCAGTCACTGCGCACCGTCGTCCCGCCGATGAGCAACCGGTTCATCATCCTGCTCAAGGAGAGCTCCCTCGTCTCGGTCATCGCCGGAGGCGAGCTGATGAACGCGGTGACCGACCTGTCGACGTCGAACTACCGCGTCATCGAGATGTTGATGGTGGCCACGCTCTGGTACCTCTTCTTCGTCTCGCTGCTCACCTTCGGACAGCGCGTACTTGAGCGGCGCCTCTCACGTGGCTATTCCCGCTGAGCTCCCGGCGCGAGAGATTGGACCGACCATGACGGAATCACCGACCACCGAGCGGGACGACCAGGGGCCGACCGCGACGGCACCGATGGTCACGGCCGAGGGCGTGCACAAGTTCTACGGTGACCACCACGTCCTCAAGGGGGTCGACCTTGAGGTCGAGCGCCAGGAGGTGATGTGCATCATCGGGCCGTCGGGCTCGGGCAAGTCGACCTTCCTGCGGTGCGTCAACCGGCTTGAGACCATCACCGCGGGACGTATCCGGGTCGGCGGGGAGCTCATCGGCTACCGCGAGAAGAACGGGCGCCTCTACGACATGCGGGCCAAGGAGATCGCTCGGCAGCGGCGGCGCATGGGCATGGTCTTCCAGTCCTTCAACCTGTTCCCCAACATGACGGCGCTGGGCAACGTCATGGAGGCGCCCGTCCGGGTCAAGAAGATGGCCCGGGCCCGGGCCGAGGAGATCGCTCGCTCCTCCCTGGCCCAGGTGGGCCTGGCCGACAAGGCCGACGCCTATCCGTCGCAGCTGTCCGGCGGACAGCAGCAGAGGGTGGCGATCGCCCGGGCTCTGACGATGAATCCCGAGGTCATGCTCTTCGACGAGCCGACCTCGGCCCTCGACCCCGAGCTCGTCGGCGAGGTGCTCGACGTCATCCGCTCTCTCGCGAGCTCCGGCATGACGATGATCGTCGTCACCCATGAGATCTCGTTCGCCCGCGACGTCGCCGACCAGCTCGTCTTCATGGACGCCGGCCTCGTCGTCGAACGGGGTGACCCACGTGAGCTCCTGAGCAACCCGCGGCACGCGAGAACCCGTCAGTTCCTCGCGGCCGCGGGGACACCGTAGGCTGAAGTGGTGTGGCCGGTCGCCGGGGGATGTCTCCCCGGTGATCGGCTTTACCGGTTTTAGGGGGTGGGTGGTCGAGACCGCCTACCTGGAGGTCAAGTCCACTATTCTGGGCGGCCGGGTCCCGCGCGCCCACACTCCGGCCGGCATCACCCGGGAGGGTCTCCGTACCGCCGGTCGCCTGCCAGGTTCTGTGCTTGGGGGACCGTTTCGGCGAAGAACCGTCACCCGTCCCTCTCGTCGGAGTGGGCCACCACGGGTTGACCTAGCTGCTAGGCTCTAGTTCTAGAAATCGTGTCAACATCCGAGACGGGGGATGGAGACGGTATTGCAAATCACAGGGCCTCCGGCGCCGGAGACGCTGCACGGTAATCAGGCTGCGCGCAGGCACCGCATTATCAAGACGGCGTTGCGAGCGCTCGCGGACAGCGACTACGAGCAGGTCAAGATCTCCGACGTCGCGCGCGACTCAGGCGTCGCGCTGGGCACGCTCTATCGATACTTCGCCTCGAAGGAGCACCTGTTCGCGGCGGTCTTCGTTGAATGGCAGAAGGCGCTCAAGGTGAAGCTGGAAAAATCCCATCCAGCGGGTGAGACGGAAGCCGACCGGCTGCGGGAAATCTTCTCCCGCTCGATACGGGCTTTCCAGGTGCAGCCACAGTTCTTCCGGGTGCTGATGATGATGGAGACGACGACCGACACCTACGCGGCCGAGGTCTACAGCAGTGCGATGGGCTCGCAGTACACGCAAACCCTGCAGCTGGCTTTCGACGGCCCGATCGATACGAACCGCACAGCGATCATCATGACCATAGAGTCGGTGCTCGTCACCCAGTTGCGGAGCTGGGTCATGAACCGGTCGTCGATCAAAGATGTCTTCCGGAGCGTGGACGACGCCATCAGGTTGATCTACGGTGACGGCCCTGAGGCATAACCGCGTCTCCTGTCTCTCCGCCACCGCTGACCGGATCGGACACCGATCCGGTCCGCTTCGCCCGGCGTCCGGCCCGTGGTCGACGTCGTGGTCATAGCGCCCTTTCCCACGCGGGCCGTAACCACCTGACGCCGTACCCCGGGCCGACGCCGTCCACCACCGGCCGACCGCGGTTGTGCTACGTGTCCACGCTCGCGCGCGTCGCGGTGCGCCCGTCGCCGAACGCCTTGTCCCGCTCGGTCAACGCGCTGGTCAGGCCCTTGTCCATGATGTTGCCGAGGAACGCCCTGAAAGTCTCGGTGTGGGTCGCGAGCGCGCACATCTCCGTTCCCGCGTACAGCGACTGGCGCATTCCCATGTAGTCCATCGCACGGTGAATCGTGCGCTTGTTGATCTGGAGGATGTCGGACGGAATCTGCGCGACCCGGCTCGCGATCTTCAGAGTCTCCTCCTCAAGCTTGTCGGCCGGGAACGCTCGGTTCGCGAATCCCCAGTCCGCGGCTTCGACGCCGCTCATGGTGTCACCGGTGAGCACAAGCTCCATACCGCGGCGCATCCCGAGCAGCCAGGCGTGGTACTGCATGTCCGGCACACCGAACCGGACGGCCGGGTAACCGATCTTCGCGTCCTCGGCTACGTACACCAGGTCACAGCCGGTGACGAGCTCGGTGCCACCGGCCAGGCAGTGGCCGTGCACCTGGGCGATCACGGGCTTGCACAGGTCCCACATGCCCGTCCACAGATCCACGACACTACGCTGGTAGCCCGCGAGGCCCTGGTTGCCGTACTCAAGCGAAACGTTGTCGCCCGGGCTCGGGCTCAGGTCGTACCCCGCGCAGAAGCTCGGCCCGTTCGCCCGGATGATGGTGACGCGAACGCTGTCAAGGGCTTCGCTTTCGCGAACCGCGGCGTTGATCTCGGTCCGCAGCCGGCCGCTCAGCGCGTTGCGTTTCTCCGGCCGGTTCAGCGTGATTCGCCGCACGTGCGGCGCCGGCTCGTCGATCTGTACCACCGTGTAGTCCATATCTACTCCTTTAGCTGTCGCAAACCGCCTAGGTTCGCGTGTTGGGTCTTTACGTTTCCCCGGTGCCGGTGCTACCGAAGGCCAGGCGGCACCTGATAGCCACCGCAGAGCACTTCCAGCCGACGCGCGATCGCGATCGCGCGATAGTCCTGATGCCACCCGGTGACAATTTGGACGCCGACCGGCAGCCCGTCCGCCGTTCGGCCGATCGGCGCGACCACCGACGGCAGGCCCATGACGCCGATCAGGCCCAGCCAGCCGATCATCGCGACGTGCGGAACGTTCTGCCCGTCGACGTCGACGGCGCGTTCCATCAGCGGCCGCCCGGTGTCGTGCTCGAATGCGGGCACTCCGAGCACCGGGCACAGCAGGGCGTCGAACCGGCCGAACCATTCGCGCCAGACGGCCTCGAACGCCTTTCGCTCGGCCCGCGCGAGCGACCGCGCGCGGTGTGTTCCGCCGAACGCGTCACCGATGTCGGCGTCGGAGCCGACCGACACCGCCGCTCCGATCAACCGCTGAGCAAGCTGCGCCTGCCGTGGAAAGCTCACCAGCGGGTGCTCGTCCTCGACCACCCATCCGTCCTCGCTCAGCCGCGTCGCCGCGACCGACAGGAGCTGTCGTACCGCGGTTCCCACCGGACACGACGGCTCGTCCAGCCACACCCCGATGCGTCCCGGCGCACGCCGCGGCTCGTCGACCGGGAGGGCTGGACGCCGGCCGGGCGGTTGAGCTCCATCGGGACCGGCGAGGACGGCCAGTGCCAATGCGAGATCGTCCGCGCTGCGGGCGAGGGGTCCGAAGACATTGATATCCGTATCGGCCGTGCTTCCGCCCACACGATCGAGGTAGCCCCGTTGCGGAACCACTCCATACGTGGGTTTGAGGCCGAACGTGCCACAGAAATGGGAGGGAATTCGAATCGAGCCGCCGATGTCGGTGCCGAGCTCGAAGCCGGTGAAGCCGCAGGCAACCGCGACCGCGGAGCCACCGGACGATCCCCCGGGCGTTCGCGTGGCATCCCACGGATTGCGGGTCGTTCCGAACAGCTGATTCGACGTTTGGATGTCCGCCGACCAGGTCGGCACGTTCGTCTTGCCGAAGATCACGGCGCCGGCCGCTCGCAGACGTCTCACTGCCGGCGCATCCCGATCGGGCACGTACTCGGCCAACTCCTGCGCGCCGCCGGTCGAGCGCAGGCCGGCCACTTCGATCGCGTCCTTGATCGTGATGGGCAGACCGTGCAGCGGGCCGAGTGGTTCCCCCGCCGCGCGGGACCGGTCGGCGGCCGCGGCCGCACGACGCCCGCCCTCCTCGTCGATCGTGACGACGGCGTTGAGATCGCCGTCGTACGTGGTGATGCGTTCGAGAAAGTCCTCCAGCAGCTCGCTGCTGGAGAGCTCTCCCGACCTGAGCGCTGCGAGCTGCGTCGTTGCGGACGCAACGGCAATCGTGCCCTGCGACGTCATCCTGAGCTCAGTCTCGCGGTAGCCCGAGAACCCGCTCGGCGATCACATTGAGTTGAATCTCAGAGGTACCACCGCCGAGCAGGGACGGCCCCACCGACACCAGACCTTGCGCCGCGCCACTGAACGGCTCACCCATCTCCGCCGCTTCGGGGCCGGCCCAACCTTGCGCGGCACGGCTCATAGCCGCCGAGTTCCACGCCGATGCGAGCTTCAGGACGCTCGACTCGGGACCGGGCTGCAAGCCGGTCAGCTGACGCAGCAGGGTGCGCTGGCCGAGTGCGTCCGACGCCTCCCGCTGCGCCTGCAGCCGGCCGGCTTCGCCGACGACCTCTTCGAACCCCTCGGAGCCGAGCGCGAGCGCCACGTGTACGGGATCTCGCCTCATGCCGGCCATGCCAGAACCCATGCTCACCCGCTCGTTGCCGAGCGTGGTGCGGGCCAGCCGCCATCCGTCACCGGGTTCACCGACCAGGCGCGAGTCGGGCACGAACACGTCGTTGAAGAAGACCTCGTTGAACAGGTAGGCGCCGCTCGCCTCACGCAACGGACGAACCTCGACGCCGGGCGAGTGAATGTCGACGAGGAAGTAGCTGATGCCCTTGTGCTTCGGCACGCCCGGGTCCGTGCGGGCGAGGCAGATACCCCAGTCGGACTCGTGGGCGCCGGACGTCCATACCTTCTGACCGTTCAGCAGCCAGCCACCGTCGACCTTCTCGGCCTTGGTGCGCAACGACGCCAGGTCCGAACCGGCGCCCGGCTCGCTGAACAGCTGGCACCAGACGATTTCACCGCGCAGTGTCGGCCCGATGAAGGCCTCTCGCTGTTCCTCGGTCCCGTGCGCCAGGATGGTCGGCAGCGCCCACTCGCCGATGATCGTGGACGGCTGTGTCACGCCGGCGCGCGCGAACTCCTCGGCGATGATCACCTGCTGAATGGGGTCGGCCTCCCGCCCATAGGGCTTCGGATAGTGGGACGAGACCAGTCCGGCTTCGGCGTACATCGCCCGACGCCGGTTCTCCGGCGCGGCCGCGATCGTGGCCAGCGTGCTCGCGATCTCGGCCCGGAATCCCTCGGGTTCGGCCCCCAGGTCCAGAGGACGTCGCCGGGTGGTCCGCGCGGCCAGGTGTCCCAGCCGCGCGTCCCATACCCGGGCCGGCCCGAGCAGGCTCGCCAGCGACAACCCCCGACGCCAGTACAGGTGCGTGTCGTGCTCCCAGGTGTACCCGATGCCGCCGAAGAGGGTGGTCGTCTCCAGACCGATATCGGCGACTGCGTTCAAGCAGTACACGGCCGCTGCCGCAGCGGCGAGACTCGCCTGGTCGGCGGGCTGGTCGTTCAACGCGCGGGCGGCGTCCCACGCCACCGCCGTCATCAGCTCGGTCTGCATGTACAGCCGCGCGCACTTGTGCTTCACGCTCTGGAACGAGCCGATCGTTCGACCGAACTGTTCCCGGATCTTGGCGTACGCGAGCCCGGACTCTTGAAGGTAACGGGCGACCCCGGCGGCCTCGGCCGCGAAGAGAACGGCTGCGAGCGTCCGGATGTCGTCACTACTCGCAGACAGCAGGTTCTCCGGCCGCACCACAAGATCGGACACGGTCACTCGACCGACATCTCGCGTCGGGTCAACGCTGACGCCTTGCTCGACCTTGACCGATTCGCTGACCGACCGTTCGACGACGAACCACACCGTACGCTCCGCGGCCTGCGCGCCGAGGATGAGGAACTGGCCACTCGCGGCTCCGAGGAGCGGGGCGCTGGTGCCGCTGACCCGCCATCCGTCGCCGTCCGGCACGGCCGTAAGGCCCTCCGTGGTCGTCAGGCAGGCGCCGGTCGCACCGGTGACGAACTGCGGAAGTATGGTTTCGGTGATCGACTCGGACCCGTAGCGGCCGAGTGCGACACTGGTCATAACGGTCGGCAGCAGCGGCCCGGGAACGAGGGCCCGCCCTGCCTCCTCCAGCAAGATGGCAACGTCGACCAAGGTCGCGCCGTCACCGCCGGCCGACGGGTCTATATGCATCCCGAGGAAACCCTGCTGCGCGAGGGACGGCCAGACGACCGGCCAGATCCCCGCGGCGAGGTCATCGAACTCGGCCCGTGTCGTCGAGACCGATATATTGCGCTTCACAAACTGGCGTATGGCGTCAGACAATGCCAGCTGGTCTTCGGTCAGGGCGATTCCCATGGAGTCCCAGCTCCCCAATCTTAAGTACACCGCGTACGTTTCGGACAGAAAACTTCGCCGCATCTCATCCCGGACGGGACATGCGGTAGATCAGATGAGCTGCGATCAAAGGACAGGGATATCGGGAAGAACCCGGCGTAAACCATTTTGTCCGCGCCAGGTGTGCTTTACCTATCCTGACCTTCAGGGGCACATGTTCCTGAGCGACCATGTGCCCAGAGGGATCCGATTAGTGCAGGAGACGAGCACGTCTTGGTCTGCCGGGAGATGACGTCGCACAGCGGCGAAGTTTTACGGCGAACGATCGATCGCGGTGTCCGCGATACGTCCGACCGGTCGACACCTCCCTCCGATCACTCTCACCCCACCGCCCGCACGCTCATCATGGAACGAGAATTCAATACCGTCAAGATGTCCTGCCTGTTTCCCCCGGTCACGCGCTGCCGGTCGCGGTGCGACGTCATCGGCGGCGAGCGGGTAACGGCCCTCGGCACGGACCACGCGACGGCGAGGCCACCCGCAAAAAGCCCCGGCCTTCTTCCCGGGCGAGACGCGGCAACCGCCCGGTTCGAGCTCCTCGACGCGGAGAGTGCCGATCACGCCATCGCGAAAACGCGCGCCTGGCCGGAGGTGTCACGGTCGGGCTCCCACGAGTGGCGCGGGCGGCCGGCCCCGGCGGCCGTGCGGCGGCGCGAGCGTCTCAAAGGCACCTCCGAGGCGTCGACGGCCGGAGGGCGGGGCGCTCCGGCCGCGTGCCGACGTGCCCGGTCGACGGTGGAGTCCACGTCCGCCGTCCCCCCGGCCTCCCCGGCCTCCCCGGCTGCGGCCCGGAGCCGATCAAGGCCACTCTCCCGGATTCCACCGGTCGACCAGCGGCGATGCCGTGGCGGGCGCCGCTGGGACCACGCTCGAACCAGACATGGCGCCGGCGCGGCGCGAACCGGCACCCCGCACCGACGACAACGCGGTTCCCCTTGAACGCGGGCGAAGGCGACCCGTCGCCTCTCGCCACGGCCGCGCCCCGCCGGGAGCAGCGCTACCACAGGTCCGACCCTGCCTGAGCCTTGACGACACTGCAATCTAGTTCCATGATAGGCGCCACAGCCCGCCCCTGCGGTAGCCGTTAGGGGTTTGTCCATGTGATGTGCCGAGCGCACTGGTCCCGATCCCCCTCTGCGAACACACATCAGGACGGAGAAACAGCGTGGTCAGAAACGGGTCTTGGCGGTTCACTCTGGTGGCGGTGGCTACGGTCGCCACCACCACCCTCGCAGGGTGCTCCAGTTCGAAACCAAAAGAAGCGGCAGCAGGGCCGTCGAGCATCGTAGTGGGTGAGTACTCGGGCATCAATTCGCTTGACCCGATGATGAATACGGGCAGCATAACAATCGGAGGCAACGAGACTCTCGCCATCTACGGTACATTGGTCCGCTGGGACACCGGAAAGAGCGAAGCCGTGCCGTACATGGCACAGAGCCTGGAGCACAACGAGAATCACACGGAGTGGACGCTGAAGCTGCGTCCGGGAATGGTCTTCTCAGACGGAACTCCGTACAACGCCGCAGCCGTGGTGAAGAACCTCGACCGGGATCGGAAGTCCTTCTTCTCGATCGCGAACTCGCTCGCGGTGGTTGATTCGATCGAGGCAACGGACGACGCGACCGTCGTCATAAAGCTGAAGCAGTCGGACGCCCAGTTCTCATATGTGCTCGCCATCGGGCCGGGCATGATCGCGGCACCGAGCTACATTGACAAGGTGGACGGCGGCGACAAGACCGCGCCGGCGGTCGGCGCGGGCCCGTTCGTGGTGAGTGAATTCAAGCCGGGCAGCAGCCTCACATTGAAGCCGAACCCGACGTACGCCCTCGACAAGCCGCTGCTGTCGAGCCTGAAGTTCCAGGTGGCGGGCACGGAGCAGGCCCAGCTGCAGGCATTCGAGTCCGGGCAGTTGCAGGCCGGAATCGTGCTCGACTCCCACTCGGACGTGGAGATCCGGGAGAAGAAGATCCCGACGATCTCAACCAGGCAGACCTCCGGGGTCGCCATCCTGCTGAACAACCGGAAGAACTCGCCGTTGCACGACGTGCGGCTGCGTAGGGCCATCCAGCTCGCGTTCAACCCCAAAGTTTGGAACGAGCGAAACAACGGCGGTGAAGAAGTCGCCAGCGACATGCTCTTCATGAAGGGGTCGGTCTTCCACTCCCCCGACCAGCAAAGGATCCCCTACGACCCGGCGGAGGCGAAGCAACTCGTCGAGCAGGTCAAGGCTGAAACCAAGTGGGACGGCAAGCTGAACTGGGTCGGCCCCAGCACCCAGACCAACCAGCCTGTAATCCTCTCGTCGATGCTGAACCCCATCGGCATCACGCTGAACGTGACGAACCTTCCGGTTGCGAACTTCTTCACCAAGGTCTACGCCGACCATGACTTCGACCTGGCCGGCGGGGGCGGCGGCATCGCCGACGCCACACCTTATGGCAGCATCAACAACAACTATGTCACGCCGACGAACACGCTCGGGTACAGCAACCCGAAGATGGTGAAGATTGCTAACGAAATGGGTGCCGCGTCCACGCTTGAAGAGCGTCAGGCGGTAATGAAGAAGTTCCTTGCGCTCTACATAGAAACCGTCCCCGCGATTTCCTGTGGCACAACCACCTGGAACTTCTTCTACAAGCCCAATGTACATGGTCTGCAGCAGGTCGGCGGCCAGATGATCCAGTTCGACAAGGTCTCGGTGTCGTGACCTCAATGACGCCTGACCACATGTCCTTCCCGCGAAGGTTGGGCGACGGGATCCGGGCGATCACCCGGATCCCGGTGATCGGGCCGCTCCTGGCCCGGCTCCCCCACCTGATCATCGTCCTGCTATTCGTGTCCTTCTGCACATTCATGCTCATCCACATCTCCTCGGGCAGTCCGGCGGCCGCCATCCTCGGCCCGTCCGCCACCCCTGAGGCGATAAATCAGATCAATCGCGAGCTCGGTCTGGACAAGCCACTGCTCGACCAGTACCTGAACTGGATGGGCAACGCTCTGCAGGGGGACTTCGGAAACGCACTCGTCGCGCCGTACGGCACCGTCGCGTCGCGTATCCAGACCGCCCTCCCCGTCACCATCCAACTCGCCGCCATAGCGCTGCTCATCGCGTTTCTCATCGCGGTCCCCACCGCGGTTTACGCGGGATACCGTCCCGGCGGAAAGGTCGACCGGATCCTGAACGCCACCAGCATTGGTTCGCTGGCCGTACCGGCCTTCGTACTGGCGCTCGTGCTGGCACTGCTGCTGACTTTGCAGGTGCACCTTTTCCCGCGTACAGGATGGGTCGCATTCAGCACCGATCCGTTGCGCAGCATCAGAAGCTCATTCCTGCCGGCCCTGACGCTGGCCATGCCCATGATCGCTTATTTCTCCCGAGTACTCCGGGCGGAAATTCTCCAAACGCTTCAGGAGGACTTCGTCCTGTTCGCACGGCTTCGTGGCCTGCCGATCAGGACGATTCTGTTCCGCTACGTCCTGCGCCCCTCGTGCGTCTCGCTGGTAACCATCTCGGGCGTGACACTCGGATCCCTGCTCGGCGGCACCGTGATCGTGGAGTCCATCTTCGCGCTACCCGGCATGGGTCATCTGCTGCTCAATTCAGTCGTCAACAGCGACTACCCGCTGGTTCAGGGTGGCGTGCTCTTGACCGCCGTCGCATATGTGGTGATCAACGCGCTCGTCGACCTGTCCTACAGCCTGATCGACCCGAGGATGCGAAATGCCTAGAACCGCGGCAGAGAGCGTCACCGACACCACAGCCGCCGACACCACAACAGCCGCCGGAACGGTGACACCACCCGCGGGCACCCGGCACACCCGGACCCGCCGAAAGTGGCTCGGCCTGGCAATCGTCGCCGGCGGACTGGCGTTGTTGTTCCTGGCCATTCTGCCTGCGGCGCACCTCCCCGCGTGGGCGCGCTGGCTGATCGCCTTCGCGGGTCTGTTCGCCTGGTTCCGGGGGACCGACAGAGCGGCGAAGGCCCATTTCGGGCCTCAGTTCCAGACCGGGCTGTGGATGGCCGCCATCTGGACCGGATTCATCGTCCTGCTGGCCGTGATCGCGCCACTGCTGCCCCTGCAGGGCCCGACCTACCTCCCCTTGGACACGCCGTCCTGGATCTCCGCCAACCCCTTCGGCGATTACATCCTCGGCACCGACGGTAATGGACGTGACGTCCTTTCCCGGGTCATCAACGGATCTCGAGTCTCCCTTATCCTCGGTGTCGGCAGCGCCGTGATCGGGGTAGTACTCGGAATGAGCATCGGCGTCCTCGCGGCGCACTACGGCGGACTCCTCGATGCGATTATTCGGGTCGTCACCGACAGCTTGCTGAGTTTTCCGCCGCTCGTCCTGCTGCTCGCCCTGGTCGCGGTGCTGAAGCCGACCTTCAGCACGCTGTTCCTTGCCTTCTCGTTCTTCGTCGTCCCGTCGATGGTGCGCCTGTCGCGGGGAACCGCGGCACGGCTCGCCGCACGAGAACACGTGCTGGCCGCGAAGGCACTCGGCGCGCGAGGCCCGCGCATCATGGCGCGGGAGTTGCTGCCCGGCGTGGCCCGCGTGCTCCTCCCGTTCAGCGGAATCATCGTCGCGGTGCTGATCATCGCCGCGGCGTCGCTGAGCTTCCTCGGGCTGGGCATTCCGCCGCCTGCTCCCACATGGGGCGGCATGATCTCGGACGCTCAGGACGTCCTGCAGCAGCACCCGCAGGGCGTGCTGATCCCCTCCATCGTCTTGTTCATTACCGTGGTGGCCTTCAACAGGCTGGGTGAGGGCGCAAGAGCTGCCACGGACACGAGAGAGTCGGTTCTCGGGTGACAACTACCTCTGCTACCTCTGCCTCTCCTTCCGCCTCAGCCTCAGCGTCGAGCGATGTTCCGCTGCTGGAGGTCACCGACCTGTCCACGACGTTCACCACGCCACGGGGCTTGATCCGGGCGAACGACTCGATCAGCTTCACACTTCACCGTGGCCAGACCATCGGCGTGGTGGGCGAGACCGGCTCAGGGAAGACCGTGCTGGGCCGGTCGATCCTGGGCGTACTGCCTCGGCGATACACGACATACACCGGCTCGGTTCGCTTCCAGGGTACGGAGCTGACCACACAGAGCCGCGCGGAACTCGCGAAGCTATGGGGCCCGGAACTGGCCATGGTCATGCAGAATCCGATGACGGCGCTGGCGCCGGCCCGGCGCATCGGACAGCAACTCGCCGACGGACTCCGCCATCACCTGGGGATGTCGCGCGGTGAGGCGAAGGCCGAAGCGATCCGGCTCCTGCACGACGTGCGTATTCCGGACCCGGAGCAACGCAGCAAGGTGTTCCCGCATCAGCTGTCCGGCGGTCTCCGTCAGCGGGTGACCATCGCGCTCGCGCTCGCCGCGAACCCGAGCCTGCTCATCGCCGACGAGATCACCACCGCGCTGGATGTGACCGTGGCCGCCCAGATTCTCGATCTGCTCGGCCGGATCCGGGAGGAGCGGGAGATGGGCATGGTCCTGGTCAGCCACGACCTCGGCGTCATCGCCACCCGGACCGACGAGGTCAAGGTGATGTACGCCGGACGGATCGTCGAGTCGGCTTCGACACGCGCGTTGTTCGCCTCTCCGCAACACCCCTACACCGAGGCTCTTCTCAGCTCGATACCGCGCCACAGCCATACCCCGCACGCTCCGCTGAACGCCATCCCCGGCGCGCCCCCCAACCTGGGCCGGATTCCCGTGGGCTGCGCCTTCGCCCCGCGGTGCCCGTACGCCCAGGAGCGCTGCCGGACGGAGCAGCCGGGCCTGGTCGGCAACGGTGCCGGCCATGCGGTGGCGTGCCACTTCCCGCGCAACGTGCCGGGCGGCTTGGTCGGTGCCGGAACCGGCGAAGCGATTCGTGTGTCCTCAGAGGTCCGCGAAGGGCCCGGCACCGTCGCCGTCAGTGCCGTGACCGGCCCCCCGGCAGCTACGGAAGGTGGAATGTGAACGCCCCCGGGTCAAAAGAACCCAACCCCGCCGCCGCCGCCGACGCCGATCGAACCGGCGAGGTACTCGTCGACGTTCGCAACCTGTCGGTCACCTATCAGGTTCCCACCGGCCGTCTGCAGGCTGTTTCCAACATCTCGTTCACGATCGAGAAGGGCGAGACCCTGGGTCTGGTCGGTGAGTCGGGATGCGGGAAGTCGACGGCCGGTCGAGCCCTGGTGTGTCTCCCGCAACCCGAGCACGCGAAGATCATCTTCGAGGGTGTCGACATCGCCAACCTTTCAAAGGCGAAGTTGCGCAAGATGCGCACCCGGATGCAGATCATCTTCCAGGACCCGACGTCCGCGCTGAACAGTGGGCGCAAGATCTCGGAGATCGTCGCCGAGCCCTTCGTGATCTGGAAGACCTACCCCAACAAGGCCGAACGCAAGAAGCGGGTCGACGAACTGCTCAACGCGGTCGGGCTCGACCCGGAGGTCTTCGGCGATCGCCGCGCGCACGAGCTGTCCGGCGGCCAGTGCCAGCGCGTCGCGATCGCGCGCGCCCTGGCCTTGGAGCCCAGCTTCATCGTCTGCGACGAGGCGGTCTCGGCGCTCGACGTCTCCGTACAGGCGCAGATCCTGAACCTCCTGGAGGAACTGAAGGAGAAGTATCAGCTCACCCTGCTGTTCATCTCCCACGACCTGTCGGTGATCCGGCACATGTCCGACCGGATCTGCGTCATGTATCTCGGCGTGATCTGCGAGATCGGGCCACGCGACGCCGTCTACGACGCGCCGCGGCACCCGTACACCTCGGCTCTGATCGCCTCGCTGCCCGAGCCCGACCCCACCCGGGAGCCACAGCGGCCACCGATCGAAGGCGACCTCCCCTCGGCGGTCAACCCACCGTCCGGATGCCGGTTCCACACTCGCTGCCCACGTGCGACGGACATCTGCCGCAACGTGGTGCCGCCGCTGGACCCCTTCACGGACGCCGAAGGCCACTTCGTGGCCTGCCATCATCCGCTCGAACCGGGCGAGAAGCTCGTGAGAACGGATGACACGGCGCGGGCGGGTACGACCTCCGCGCTTGCGCAGGCGACTGGATGAGAGGCTCCCGCCCTACGGTAGAGGTACCCGAAGAAGCCGGTTCCGGCCGGATAACCGGCCGGCTTCGTCTCGCTCTCGTCGTCATCTGCGTCACCCAGTTGATGATGGTGCTGGACGGCACCGTGGTTACCGTGGCCCTGCCCTCCATTCAGCGCGGCCTGGACATGTCGACGGTCGGCCTGGTGTGGGTCACAACCGCGTACACGCTCACCTTCAGTGGATTCCTGCTGTTCGGCGGCCGGATCGGTGACCTGTACGGCCGGCGGCGACTCTTCATCATCGGCATCGGCCTGTTCACCGTCGCGTCACTGCTCGGTGGACTGGCCGTCGACGACATCTCCTTGATCGTCACACGTGGCCTGCAGGGAATCGGCAGCGCGATCGCATCCCCGACCGCGTTGTCCCTGGTGATCACGAACTTTCCGGAAGGAAAGTTGCGCAACAAGGCCATGGGTGCCTACGCCGGCATGTCGTCGATCGGTGGTGCGATCGGCCAGATCGTCGGCGGCCTGCTGGTGGACATGGTGAGCTGGCGCTGGATCTTCTTCATCAACGTGCCGTTCGGCCTGCTCATCATGTACCTCGCCCGGCGCGCGCTGGACGAGGGCCGGCACCACCGCGGGCGGCTCGACGGCATCGGCGCGCTGACGGTCACCGCCGGCATGGTCCTGCTCGTCTTCGGTCTGACGGACGCCGCGTCGAACGGCTGGGGGAGCGCGAGCGTCCTGGGGTCGCTCATCGGCGGAGTCGCGCTGCTTGTCGTCTTCGTGATCTGGGAAGCACGTACACCCCACGCTCTGATGCCGCTGCGCATCTTCAAGGACCGAACCCGGGCCGGGGCCTACATCGTCGGTTTCTTCCTGGGCACGGGCAGCGTCGCCGCGTTCTTCTTCGTCACCCTGTACCTGCAAGAGGTCCTGGGCTTCAGCGCCCTGCAAACGGGCATGTCGTTCCTGCCGATCGCCGCCGTGGTGATCATCGCAACGCAGGTAACATCGCGGCTGGTCAACCGGTATCCGTTATATCTGCTGATCGCCATCGGAGCGCTCGTGGACGCGCTCGGGCTGGGCTGGCTCAGCATGATGGACGCGAATTCAAGCTTCATCGACATTCTGCTGCCACAACTGGTTATGTGGTACGGATCCGGCACCGCGATGGTCCCGCTCGTTCTCGCCGCCGTGTCCGGCGTGAGCGACGCCGAAGCCGGCCTGGCCTCGGCTGTGCAGAGCACCTGCCAGCGCATGGGCGGCGCGATCGGTCTCGCCGTCCTGGCCACGGTGTCGGTCATGGTGACCAACAACGACCTGGAGTCCGCGGGCACCGGCGCGGTGACCGAGCAGGTACGTCACGCCGCCATGGCCCATGGATACGCGCAGGCGATACTCGGCGGCGCATGCATCGCGATGGTCTCCTTCGCGCTGACCGTGCTCATCTTCGGCATAGGTAAGGGCCGGTCGGCGAGCAGGAACCGTCGGCCTCGGAATCCAGAGTCAGGCGGCGCATCGGAAGCCTGACTGCGAAAACCTTGATTCATCACATCAGAGTTACATCGAAACAGGCCGGCAGGGGCGGCTGATTGGCCGCAACACATCGAGCACGATTCTGCGCGGCAATCACGGAGAGAATAGGTCAAGGAAATGGGAGATCTGGACAAAAAGGTAGGCGTCGTGATGGGGGCGGGGCCGGGCATCGGTCGCGCGACCGCTCTCGCTCTGGCCAATGCGGGCGCCAACGTCGTCATAGCGGCACGCAACCTGGAGCGCTTGGAGACACTCGCCTCCGAGCTCACCGACCAGACCGGACAGCTGATCATCCCCCTAGAGGCCGACCTTGGAGACCTCGCGTCCTGCAAGACCCTTATCGCGGAGACCGAAGAACGCTTCGGCCGCCTCGACGTCCTGGTCAACGTCGCGACCGGCGGTGGATCCAATACGCCGATCATTGACGCGGACTGGGATGGGTGGCGGAGGGCTTTCGAGCTCAATGTGATCGGTAATCTTGAGCTCAGCCGCCTGGCCGCGAAGATCATGATGCAGCACGGTGGCGGCTCGATCATCCAGATCGGCACGTTCGGCACGCACAGCCGGCCCGTTCGTCAGGGGGCGTACACCTCGACGAAGGAAGCGCTGCTGTCCGCGTCGCAGACCCTGGCGAAGGAACTCGGGCCGAAGAACATCCGGGTCAACATGGTGACGCCGGGCTACACGACCGGGCCCAATCTGGACAGCCTGTTCACCGGCGTCGCCCAGCGCACCGGAGAGCCGGTAGAGGAGGTTTCTCAGCGGCTCGCGAAGACGGCCGCGCTCCGCAGCCACGTCGACCCGGAGGACATCGCCGCCGCGGTGCTGTTCTTCGCCGGGCCCGGGGGCGCCCGCATCACGGGCGTCGAACTGCCGGTGACCGCGGGCCAGCGCTGATTCGAAGAGCCGCGGCCCGGGCCGCCGGGCAGGTCATCCTCGGATGATCCGCCACAGCGGCGCGCTGATCGCCACCCCCCCACCCCGTCGCCTCGCCGATCGGCGGACGGCGTTCGTCATCACGCGCCGGCCGCCGATGCGGCATCAGCCTGGCCAGGGCCCGCTCGACCACCCGTCATCGGGGACGCGGACGCGAGTCCACAGCGCCCACAATCACCACAGTGACCCACACACTAGCTTAGAACGAGAATCCAATATCACTTAGCTGTGCTTGGCCGGCACGGTCCTTGCAGGTGGTCGTTGAACTGACCTAACGTTGCAGATACGGCAACGTCCAACGATGGGTCATCGTGATCAAATTGAATTTGAAGTCTAGATCTTTTGCGTATTCAAGCCCGCGTGCGTCTCGGACGCTCGGCCCGGCGAGGGGCGGTAACTGATGTCCATGCCATTCAAGCTCGACCACCTCGCCATCGGCGTGAAGCAGTGGGCCGACGCGTATCCACGCTTCGCCGTCGAACTGGGCGGACGGTGGAGCCACGGTGGCGGCGCCGGTGAGTTCTGGCCCTACCAGCTGACGTATCGCGACGACATGCGGCTTGAGTTCATCTCCCCCGGCGACAGCGTCGCCGGCTTCATGCGCCGCTTCATCGACCGTAACGGTCCCGGTGCGCACCACATCACCTTCAAGGTCCCCTCACTCGACAGGGCACTGGAGGAGATCGGCGACCTCGATATCTCCGTCCTCGGCGGCCGGACCAACATGGACTTCTGGCAGGAGGCCTTTCTGCACCCGAAGCTCGCCGGTGTCGGCACGCTCATCCAGGTCGCGCAGATCGACGAAGAGGCGATGGATCGGATGAAGATCGGCGCCAAGCGGCCGGAGGACTTCCCGGAACAGCTCGGGCCACAGCATGGCGTGGCCTGGATCGGCCTGAGCGTCGAATCACTCGACCAGGCCAAGGATCTTTTCGTCGGCGTACTGAAGGGCAACGTCGTCGAGGAGGGGCCGGGGTGGGCACGGCTGTCGTGGGGACCGTCGCGCGGATTGTTGCTGCGCGACGCAAGCGGTGCTCCCGGCGATTCCGAGCTCTGGGCGCAAGCGCCCTTCCCCGGTGTCGCCCACCTGATGTTCGGGCCCGTGACCCTCTCGGTCGATGACATCGCCACAAGGAGGGTCGACGCCGATCTCCTGCCCCAGGATCCGCTGACACACACGCCGGTCTGGATGGTCGATCACCCGGTGACCTCGGACTGACGTTCCGAGCCACCGCTGTTCCAAGCCACCGCCGTTCCGAGCCACCTCGGACGGCCTTGCCGGAAGCCGGGCTTGAACGGTTGTGACGACTCCGGGAGCGGGTGCTCCGGGAGCCGGACCAACCGGCTTGCGAGCGATCCGGCCGAGATCGTCTTGAGGGAGATCGGTCATGCCGGCTCCCTCGCGTGACGTCAGCGTGCACAACCCGTGGTCACCGTTCGGTGTCGTCCGCAGGAGTCGTTCCTGTCCGCGGCACCGTCCGGCATCGGCGTCGGTCTCGCCGACCCGATGCCGACGAGGAAAAAGACTCCCGCCGGGAGCCTTGACGCGGCATCGGAACGACGGATAATTTAGAGTCAGGTTCCAGTTATTGGAAGGACGGGCGGAAGTGGCCGACAGCGCTGCGGGCGATGCCCCGTACACAGTCATTACAGCCGATACCCACGGTGGGGGCAGTCATGCCCAGTACCGCGAGTATCTAGATCCTAAGTATCGCGAGCAGTTCGACGCCTGGCGAGCCAAGTACAAGAACCCCTACCGGGACCTCGCGCCCGGTGACGACCGCCGGCTGCGCAACTGGGACGACGAGATGCGCAACAGCCAGCAGGACGAGGACGGAATCGCGGGGGAAGTGATCTTCCCCAACACGGTTCCGCCGTTCTTCCCCGGCTTCGTGCTGTTCGCCCCACCGCCCAACCCGGAGACCTACGAGCTGCGGCACGCGGGCATCCAGACGCACAACCGCTGGCTTGTCGACTTCTGCTCCAGGTACCCGGACCGGCGTAAGGGGCTTGGCCAGATCTTCCTGAACGACATCGACGACGCGATCGCCGATATCAAGTGGATCAAGGAGAACGGCCTCGCGGGCGTGCTGATCCCGCCGGTCCCGCCGGACGCGCACGGTTTCATCCGCCCGCTGAGCGACCCGGAGTACGACCGGATCTGGTCGCTGTGCGAGGACCTCGACCTGTCGGTCAACGTGCACGGCGGCACCGGGTCACCCTCCTACCCGAAGCTTCCGTCGTCGCAGATCCTGCACCTTCAGGAGATCACGTTCTACAGCCGGCGCCCATTGACGTGGATGCTGCTCTCGGGTGTGTTCGAGCGGCACCCCAAGCTGAAGTTCGTGATCACCGAGATCGGTTGCGCGTGGCTCAAGGAGTACGCCGCGGAACTCGACGGCATCATCAAGGGGGTCCAGTCCGGGCAGACGGGTGAGCTGCGCTTCGCCGAGGGCATGGCCCCGCCGAAGCTCGCCAGCGAGTACATCTACAACAACGTCTACGTCGGCGTCAGCATGGCAAGCACGCGTGATGTCGCCGCTCGCGACGTCGTAGGCCCCGGCCATTGGATGTGGGGCAGCGACTACCCGCACGACGAGGGCACCTACCCGTTCTCGAAGGAGCACCTGCGGGTCAGCATGGCCGGTCTCAGCGTTGCGGAGAAGCGTGCTCTGCTCGGTGAGAACGCCGCCAAGCTTTACGGTTTCGACCTCAATGCCCTGGCGCCGGTCGCCGCGAATATCGGACCGTCGGTCGCGGAGCTCGAAGCACCTCTGACGTCGCTGCCCGAGGGCGCGAACGGGGCGCTGCGTGGCGTGTTCGCCGGCCGGGGCGCTTCCTGAGGCGTCGTGGCCGGCTCGCCTCCTGATACAGGTCGACGTGTTCGAGAGGCATGATGAGGCTCCCGCGGGCTCGCATCCCGCGGGAGCCTCTGTTTCCTCCCGTTTCCTTCTGTTCCGTCCTGTGTTGTCGGCGGCGAGCGCGTCGGCGCCGCCCCCCCTGGCCTCCGCCCCCCGCCGGCCTGGGCTCACCCGGCCCGCCGCAACACCGGCTCCCCGAACTGATATCAGAATTTCGTTCTGAAATTTGACGAACGCCCTCCCCGAGGATTTTTGCAGACTCTGTTGTTAAGGGAGTATTTGCTCCCGTAAGTTCTATCCGATCCTAATTTTTAGGTTTCGGGCCATTTTTGTGTGTTTTTTCCGGCGAGCCGGGCGAAGCGCCTCCCGCACCGCGGCCCAGGGCGGGCAGTCGTGCGGCAGGTGGCACCGGGGCGCGCCGGCGCGGTCTCCACACACGATCACGTCCACAGAGACGCCCAGATCATGCCCGGTAGATCCTCCGAAGCCCGCGGCGACCACCTGCCGGCGGGCGCGCCGAGCGATCAGGACGGGTTCGGCGGAGGGTTCGCTCCAGCACCCCGTCGAAACAGATAAAACACCATATATACCCCAAAGCGCCCACTGTGCCTGATGGGCGGCGCCCCCTCTTTTCGCTCGCATCGAACTAATCGTGACACGACCAAATAGGACAAAGCCTGAACGTGCAGGGACTGCGCGTTTCCACTCACAGGCACGAACCTATTGACAACAGTGGGACTCTAATTTCAATATATGCCACAGGTGATCGTGCCAGTGATCAGACGATGGGGAGTGCAATGAGCGTGGATCGTGAGCCGGCTCAGGCAGCAGGCGCCGGAAGTCTTGCTGCGCAGGGTGGCGAACACCCGCTTGCCTCGATGTTCGCGCCGAAGGGCATCGCGATCGTGGGTGCGAGCGAGCGTTCGGCGTGGTCATGGCAGACGTTCGGCAACTTGCACCGCGGGAATTACCCGCACGAGATCCACCTGGTCAACCCCAAGGGCGGGCAGATCCACGGTCAGGCGGCGGTACGGTCGCTGCGCGAGGTCGAGGGCCGCGCTGACCTGGCGGTCGTCCTGACCGGACCCAATTCGTTGCCGGCGATCATGGACGAGGCGGCCGCGGCCAACGTGCGCAACCTGGTCGTGATCGCCGCCGGCTTCGGGGAAGCCGGCGCGGAGGGCGCCCGGATGGAGCGGGAGCTCAAGGAACGGGCAGACGACCTCGGCCTGCAGATCCTGGGTCCGAACAACCTGGGATTCATCAACACGGTGGGGGCCACCTACGCGTGGACCTCGCTGATGCCGGCCTCGCTGACCCCGGGCAGTGTCGGCATCGTCTCGCAGAGCGGCGCGCTGGGCATCTTCCTGATGAACTACCTGCAGAGCAGGGACGTCCCCTTCAGCCATCTGATCAGCGTCGGCAACGAAGCGATGCTCACCGTCGCGGAAGGCATGGACTACCTGCTCAGCCAGGAGTCCACCAAGGTCATCGCGCTGTACGTGGAAGCGGTCCGGCACCCGGAACTGTTCATCGACGTGGCCGAGCGCGCCCTGGCCGCAGGAGTGCCCGTGGTGGCCTACAAGGCCGGCCGCGGCGAGGTCGGCGCGAAGGTGACCGCGGCGCACACCGGCTCGCTGGCCGGTGACAACCGCGTGTACAGCGCGATCATGGCGCAGCACGGCGTCGTCCAGGTGGACACCATCGAGGACCTCGTGACGACCAGCGGGCTGCTGGACGCGTACGGCGAGCTGCCGGGTCATCGCGTCGGTTTCGTGACCGCTTCCGGCGCCATGTGCGGCGTGATCGGCGACGTCTCCGAGGAGAACGGCCTGGCGCTGCCGGAGCTCGACGAGTCGACGGTGCGGGCGCTGCGGGAGGGCGGCCTGCCCGACTTCGCCACCGCGCAGAACCCGCTGGACACAACGGGCTACCTGACCATCAACCCCGCGATCATGCCGATGTCGCAGGAAGCGGTGGCGCGCGACCCCAACGTCGACATCCTGGTCGTTCACGGCGGGGTGCCGGCCACGCCGGAAGCCGCGGCCATGTACTCCGGCGGCGGCGGTGGCGGTGGCGGTGGCGAGCAGCCGAAGAGCATCGACGAGATCAGCCCCGTCCCCGTCATCCGGATGGAGTTCTTCCCCACCGAGCGCACCGAGTTCGCGCGCGAGCTGCGGCGGGAAGGCAAGGCCGGCTTCGTGGCCGACTCCTTCACCCGCGGTATCCCCGCGTTGGCGAAGGCCATCAGGTGGTCGGAGCTGCGCAGGTCGCGCAAGACCGAGCCCCCGGCCGTCACACCGCCGCGACTGGATCTGGACACCGGCACCCAGTGGTCCGAACGGCAGGCCGTCCAGCTGCTGGCGGAGCACGGCGTTCCGGTCGTGCCACAGCATCTGGTGACCAGCGCCGACGAGGCGGAGAAGCAGGCCGAGTCGTTCGACGGGCCGATGGTGCTCAAGATCAGTTCTGCCGATGTCGCGCACAAGACCGACGTCGGTGGTGTGGTGCTGGGTCTGCGAACTCCGGCCGAGGTACGCGCCGCGTACGAGCGCATGATCGCCGACGTTCGGGCCGCGCAGCCACAGGCCGCGATCGAGGGCGCGGTGCTCAGCCCGATGCGTCCGGAGGGCCTGGACCTGGTGGTCGGTGTGGTCCGTGACCAGGTGTGGGGCCTGACGCTGGTGGTCGGCTTGGGCGGCGTGTGGGTGGAGGTCCTGCGCGATAGCGCCATCCGCGCACTGCCGACCGGCACGGCCGAGGTGCGCAAGATGTTCACCGAGCTGAAGAGCTTCCCGCTGTTCGAAGGCTTCCGGGGAGCGCCCCCGGTCGACCTGGACCACCTGGCCGAGGTGATCGGCTCGATCGCGAACATCGCCACCGCCTGCGGAGACCGCCTGGAAGCACTTGAGGTCAACCCGCTGCGTGTACGCGGCGACAAGATCGAGGTGCTCGACGCCCTCGTCCGCTGGGTCTGATTCGGCGCTTACCGCGACTGTCGACGTCCCGTAGGTCTGAACCGGTCGGGGGCGGCAGGTTGACGCAGGATGGTCGGCCACAGTCAGTGGCCGGTTCACTTGAGGGAGAGCTTCAATGATCGACGAAACGGCGTCGGCCCCGAACTTCGTGCTTCTCCTGTTTCGACTTGTGTTAGCCCTCGTATTCGTCGCGCACGGCTGGAACCACATCTTCGGCGGCGGCAAGATCGAGGGAACCGGACGATGGTTCGACTCGCTGGGCATGCGACCAGGCATGATGCACGCATGGTTCGCAAGTCTCACCGAGATCGGCTGCGGCGTGCTCGTGGGACTGGGCTTGCTGACGCCTCTCGGCGCCGCGGCGATGTTGGGCGTGATGGTGGTGGCGTTTATAACAAACCACATGCGCAACGGCTTCTTCATCTTCCGCCCAGGCGAAGGATATGAATACGTGCTCGTGCTGGCCGTGTGTGCCGTCGTCATCGGCGGATTGGGTGGCGGTGGCTGGTCGGTGGACAGCGGGCTAGGCATATTCGGCGGCGGATGGGGTCAGCTGATCTTGACCGCGGCTGCCGGAATCGGCGGAGCCGCCTTGCAACTGATCGTGTTCTGGCGGCCGAGCAAGCCGCAGAACGCAGAGTCCAAGGCCTAACCCGGAACCATCCCCGCGTGCGCGGGGAGCATCAGAAGAAGCGTCACGGAAAAAGCCCTCAAGGGGGACCATCCCCGCGTGCGCGGGGAGCATCCGCAGATGAACCCGAGAGTGCATGTCCCCGCGGGACCATCCCCGCGTGCGCGGGGAGCATTCGCCGCTCAGTACGAGGTGAGTATCGCGACCGGGACCATCCCCGCGTGCGCGGGGAGCATGCCTATTCCCAAGCGCAGCATCTATTCCTAGGAGGACCATCCCCGCGTGCGTGGGGAGCATCGCCCTTGCGGCCGTGGGCCGGCATCCCCGCAGGGACCATCCCCGCGTGCGCGGGGAGCATACCGTCTCGACAACCTGATTCTGAGTCGGGCTGGGACCATCCCCGCGTGCGCGGGGAGCATACTCAGTGAGCTGCGGGTTTACCCGGGGCGGCCGCGGATTTCGAGCACTTTTAATGATTCGGACATTTCGCCCACCTTGAAAACGGCTCCTGTCCCCACCGGAAAAAGAGCTTCAGCCGCGGAATCATCGGGTCTGCGACCGTCGAGTCGGCGTTCACCCAACAGAGTCCGCCTTCGTCATCGCCGGTATTTGCGGCGCTTGGCGGCGTTGCTCCAGCCGCTGGGCGGCGGCGCCGAAGAGACCGCCGGCCGGTCCTTCGGCCGGCGGATCAGGACGAGGCCCTCGTGGTCGACCGGGTGCCACTTGTGGTCGTGTGTCTCGAAGGTGAAACCTTGCTCATTGTTGGTGCTGTAGGCCATGAGGGCCCGTCCGGTGTCGGCGTACTGCCGTACCTCCGCCCACAGCACCTCCCGGATTCGCGCTGACGGGCCACCGATGAAGACACCGGGGGATATCTCCATCAGCCAGCGCGTCAGGAAACCGCGAAGCCCGGCGGGGCAGCGGGTGAGGACGACGATCGTCACCAGTCCACCTCATACACATGGTCGTCGCCGTAGTTGCGGCCCGACTCCACCTCGACACCACGGTCGCTCTGCAAGGTGACGCGGTCGACGTCGTCACCGGTGGGATCGGGCGCGGCGTCGTCGACCACGAGGAGACGCTTGATGTCACCCACACATCGCTTCAGCAGACCGATGCGGTTGATGTGGTCGCGGATGGCCCGCCGCGTACGAGAACCCACGTCGTCAGGGCTCTCCGCGGCCACGTCGAACGCGATCGGCAGGGCGATCTCGGTCTTGTACAGGTCGGCGATGTCAAGGACGAACGCCAACTCGTGCCCCGAATGAATGAAGCCCAGTCCGGGGGCGCAGCCCAGCGCGGTGACGGTTGTCTGGGCGACGCCGTACATGCACTGGGCCGCCGCCGTCACCGCCTGGTTGGCGGGGTCACCGGAGCTGAAGTCGCCCGGCACGTAGACCCGGCCGTTCCAGGGTAGACCGACCCGGGCGGCTTGCGCGCGGTAACAGTCTTTGACCCTGCTGCCCTCCCGGCCGAGGAGTTCGTGCCGGGTGAGTCTGTCCACGTCTTCGCCGGGGAAGCGCATGCGGTACATCTCGCGCGCCACCTCCAGCCGCGTACGGCGGTTGGCCCACTTCGCGGCCTGCGCCTCGACGAGGGCGGAGGAGCGGTTGAGCGAGCGTCCGCCCGAGTAGAAGCGAACGCCTCGTTCACCGACCCACACCACGCCCGCTCCGCTGTCACCGAGCACAGTCATCGCCTGGTGGGTGACGCTCGTGCCGGGGCCGAGCAGGAGCGTCCCGATCGTGGCGGAGGGGATGTGGGTGATGCCGTCGGCGTCCTCCGCGGTGATCGCGTTGTCGTCGCGGTGCAGCTTGCACCGCTCCAGATAGACGAAGGAGATGCGGTCGCCCATGCGGGTGAGTTCGCGCGGTGTGGAGGCGCCGCGCCGCCCAACGGTGGACATGGCTCAGACCTCGGCCAGGGTCAGCAGGCCGCAGCCGTACGCCTTGGCCTTGCCGATCCCCCGGACGAGGGCACGCCGGAACGCCTCGGCGTCGAGGATCTCAAGGCGCCCGTCGAAGGTGACAGTGACCAGGGTGACCGGCTGCCGCTGCTCACCCTTCCCGAAGGTGAGCCGCCGCCGATCGCGCACCGTCAGCTCGTACTGATCCTCCACCATGAGACGCCGCTCCGGCGTTTTCTCCACGACCCGGAAGCCCGCGTTCTCCTGGCGTTTCAGCAGCCAATCGCGTTGATGGCGAAGGCCGACGTGAGCGGTCACTTTGGTGGGCTCGCCGTCTTTACGGCGTGCGGTGTGGACGGGGTTGGCGGTGAGACGGAACGCCCACTGGTCCCCGGTGGCCAGCCGGGACAGGAACGGCCCGTAGTCGTAGGTCTCCCATCCTCCGGTCGTGGGCCAGCCGGCCTGTTCGACCAGGTGCGTGAGATCGGGCTTGTCCGGGCTGACCATGAACAGACGGGTCTCGGCCGCGCTGTCGCGGTCGACCCTCCACAGCACACGGGCGCCGTCGTCGGCGGGCACGGGAACGTCGGCGAACGAGGACATGACCGCGGCGTGCAGGGCCTGTGGTGAGGACAGAAGCCGTCGCGCGCCGACTCGCGCCGTGTTGAAACGGAACCGGGTCAGGTGCATCGGGCGCCCCCCAGGACGGAGACCGGGTCGTGATCGGGAACCGTGGCGGGAGCGCGATGGGCGGGGTTGGGGACGGTGACCCATCGTTGGCTTACGCCGCGCAGCGCGTACCGGCGATGGAGGGGATCGAAGCTGACCGGCTGGTCACGCACGGTGTCGACCGGGCCGTCGTCGGCCACGGCGTCCTCCCGTACCTCCAGGCGGATGGAGGACTCACGGCCGCGGCGGCGCTGGTGCCACCGCGCGGCCCGCCACGGCTCGCGGTCCAGGGCGTTCCCCAGTGTGAGCTCGTGGAAGACGCCCAGGTCCACGGGCCGTGCCGGCGGGCACGAGCGGCGGCCCAGATAGGGCAGGAACACCGGTGCGCGCACCGCCCGGTGCAACTCCTCGATCAGCTCCCGCTCCCCTTCGACCCCCGCGACGAAGACGGCGTCGGCGAGATAGAAACGCTCCGACACCGGCATGGCGCCTCCGCCGACGAACCGGTGAGCGGTGTGGAAGTCGCGTAGCACCGTACCCGGCTGGTCGACGCGCGCGCCGAAGCGCAGCGCCACCAGATCGGTCAGGTCGTCGGTGCGGGCACGGCCCAGCGCGGCGGCCAGCAGTCCTATCACCGCGCTCTTGGTGGGCGCCGGTTCGGTGGTTCGCCGGGCGAAGCGCGAGGAGGCCCCCCACGACTGCAACGGTCCGGCGAACTGCATCAGCAGGACGCTCATGCGCCGTCCTGCCGCTGGGCGACCTCCGCGCCGACGGCCGTGACCAGGTCGGGCAACGCCAGTTCGGTACCGAGGCCGGACAGCGCCTCGGTGTTCCCGCCGACCCGGAGGACCCAGGTGGGCGTCTCCTGGGAGACGCCGTAGACACGCTCGATCTCGGGGGCGTAGGCGGCGAGCCTCTCGCATGCCTGCCGCATGTGGCCGCCGATCGCCGGCTCGGCCCGGCACGGCTCCTCGAAGGCCCCCACGAGGCTGATGGGACGCGCGGACCGCAGTTTCACCACCACGGCCTCCGGCAGCGTGTGGTTGCCAAAGGTGTTGATCTTCCCGGTGGGCATCGAGGTGAGAAAGCACTCGACGAAGACCTCGGCCGCGCGGCGTACCGGCCGGGTCAGCGGCTCGTCCTCCCGCAGCCCCGCCCCCAGATTTCTCCCCAGCAGATCGATGTCGACGGCGGCGTAGCGGTACAGGGTGGCGGAGTTGAACTCCACAGTCCCGATCATGCCGGCGCCCAGGTCGTCGGTCTCGCGCTTCTTCCAGTCGTCGACCGCGGTGTAGTAGTCGGACTCGTTGTCCACCCGGTGCACGCTTATGGCGTGCGCGACCTGCGCGGCGGCGTCGACGTTGATGTCGGCGCCGTCGGCCACCATCCGGCCGAACAGGGCGATGTCGACGGAGTGCCGGATGTTCGCCATCTGCTTGGCGAGGTCCTTGTTCGCCTTGTCCTTGAAGAAGTCCTTGCCCGCGCCGTGCGCCTTGACGGCGAGCTCGGCCAGGTTGTCCAGCTGATGGGCGCTGAGGAACATCAGGTACTTCGACTCCGGAGCGGGAGGCGGGCTCTGCTTGTCCTTCGTGTCCGCCTTGCGCTTGGGCGTCTCTATCTTGGAGCCGGTCGCCGTCTGGACGGTCTCGGCGGCCAGGGCCCATGCCTGGGTCTCCTCGATCGATCCGTCCAGCCGTACGATTCGCTCGGCCAGGACCTCGGCCACCTTGCGGGTACGGACGCCGAGCTCGCTCGGGTCCAGCAGGTCGTGGAAGCTCCGCCGGGTGGCCCGCTTCCACGCCTGGCTGGAGACACGCGCGCGCGGCACGCCCCCGTACACCGCGCTCTTCGGCGCCCCGGTGTCGTCGCGGTTCAGGCAACTCGGCGGCACGGTCTGCAGCGCGTGCACTTCGAGGATCGTACGGGTCATCGCGTGTCCTTGTCGGTGGGAGCGTCGGTGGGGGAAACGTTCGGACGGTAGGAGTGGAAGCTGCGGCCCCATCTCCGGCGCACCTCACGCATTCCGTCGGGGACCTGGGCCTGATAGAGCTGGCCGGCCAGAAGGTCGTAGTCGAGGGGGATCGACTCCCGCCTGAGAAGGGAGACGATCCCGCGCAGTCTGTCGGCGAGCGCGTCGCCGGTGGTGGCGGTGCCGAGGTGGACGAAGCGTCGCCGGATCGGCTCGTCGATGTCGCCGCCGGGCATCAACCGGCGTACGGCGGTTCCCAGCTCGGCGCCTCTGCAGTGCATCCCGTGGTTGACACGCGACTGCTGGTGCAGGGCGTACAGGGTCACCGCCAGGAAGTGAGCGGCCTCGGCCCTCGCCTTCTCCCGCTCGGACCAGTCCTGCCGGTTCAGCAACTCCTCGGTGCCGCTTACCCCCCACAGCTCCGGCACGTCCTCGGGCACCTTGCCCGCACCGCGCCTGAGCTGTGCCAGGGCCGCGACCGCCGAGCTCCGGTCGGCGAGATAGCCCCTCTGTAAATCGGCGATGAACGCACCGGCGACCTCACCGACCACTTCCGCGATCGGCCGGTGTTCGGTGGACGGGGTCGTGTTCATGCCCGTGCCTCCACGGTGTGCTGCTCGTTGTCGGTGTTTCGGGGCTCGGGAGGGTTCGCCGCGGGCAGGGCCTTGCGCAGCCTGATCCGGAAGGACAGGTCGGCCCGGGAGGCGGTCAGCCAGAGGTCCTGGCCGTTGCGGGTTGCGACCATACGTCCTCCCCAGGCCGCGTCACCCGCCTCCCGCAGCAGGTCATCCCCCAGCCGGCCGACGAGCCGATGGGCCTGGGTCTGCCATGCCGCCCGCTTTTCCTGGGGGGAGTCGCCGGGACGGAGCCCGGCGAGCCAGTCGCGGAACGCTCTGTCGAGAGCGCCGAACCCGAGGTGTCGCGCGCTCTCCTTGGGCGGGTCGGGTTCCGCGCCGACGGCACGGGCGAGATCGGCGGCGAGGTCGCCGAGCGCGGTCACCGCGTCCTCGGCATCCCGTACGGCATCGACGGCGGCCCGGCCGAGGCCGGTGTCACGATCGTGCAGCAGCACCACGGGCATCGCCACGGCGTCGTCGACGATCTCGTCGATCACCGACTGCTGCGTGCCGTACACCGCGCCGATCAGCCGTGCCCGGATCAGGAAGTCCGGCGGCAGGTCGCCCTCGACGGTGAGCCGGGCCACCCAGTCCAGGATGCGAGGCCGGACGATCGCCGCGGCCTCTCCTCGCTGCTCACTCCATTGCGTACGGCCGGCGACCAGCGCCCCCAGCCCTCGCCACGCGCTGCGGCTGGGGTCGTGCTCCCGTGGCAGATATACCTGGGGCAGGCCGCGTTTCTTCTCCTGAGCCTCACTGCGCCTCCAGCCCGTCATCGGCTCGCGCCGGTGCTGATTGTGCGCACCGAGCGAGTCGCCGTAGGCGAGGATCACCCCGTGCACGCCTTCGGCGTCGTGGGCGAGCCGGACCCGCCGGGACTGCCAGGTGTACAGGTCACGCACCCCGGCCGGGCGCCCGCTCAACTCGGCCGGAGCCATCTCCCCTGGCCCGGTGGGGGGACGGCGCCACGCCGGAAGGTCCCGCTCGGGATCGACGCTCAGGTTGCCGGTGTCGAAGGCGACGAGGTTGAGCAGCAGCGTCTCACGCAGGTCGTCGCCCTCCGCGAAGACCCCGCCCAGACCGCCGGCCCAGGCGACGCCTTGCGGATATACCTTGCCCCCCTTGACTCTGGGGTCGCCCAGCGCGCCGGTCTTGATGCCGGAGGTGTCGAAGGCGTGGGCGTGGACGAGCCACCGGGCGGCCTCGGCGAAATCGAGTCGCTCGACGCCTCGGACACGCATGGTGAAGAACCGCGCCCCGTTGGGCACATCGGCGACGACGCGGTCCAGTGAGGCGAAGCCTCCGCCGACGCTGCGCAGGTCGGCGGTCTGCAGAAACGGCTCTTCGGGATGGAGCAGGTCGAACCGCGCGCGGTGATCGTCCAGGTAGGCGGTGATCCGGTCGAGCGGCAGCCCGCCGTCCCACAACTCCTGCCACTCTTCGAGGTCGCGCGGCCCGTCGAGCGCGTCGTGCAGGATCGCCAGGAGCAGCCGCAGCAGCGCGAACTCCTGGGTGGGAACCTCACCGACCAGCCGCCGCAGATCGCCGGCCTGGTCGAAGATCTCCCGCAGGGACAACTCGTCCCCCGTGCCGTCCTTACGCAGCACCGGCAGCCACGCGCTGCCGGTCAGATCGAAGGACGGTGTGATCGGTTCACTCGGCATGAGCCACCTTCAGCCCGTCGTGAGGGGTGTAGCGCAGGTCGTAGCCCGCCAACCGGGCCCGGCAGTCGTCGTCCAGCATGAGGATCAGCTCGCCGGCCAGCCAGTGGCTCTCCTTGGCCTGCCAGGCCGGGACGCATTCGGCCTCCAGCTCCTCGATCGCCCGATCCGTCGTCTGGGGGATCGAGAAGTGGAAGGGCAGCCGCAGACCGCACGAGGCCACGACGCGGGCCATCCGCGGCTCCGGCACGGAGTCCACCGGCAGTTCCAGGCCACCGTGTCCCTCTCCGATGTGCGGCATCGTGACCAGCGTGCCGTCCGCACGGCGCTGAACGACGAGCACCTCCAGCGACTCCATGCCGTCACGGACCTGCGCCCGGCCTTTGCGCGTGTCGTCGGCGTCCCCCACCCCGGCCTCCAGCCAGCCGATCAGGGCCCGGCCCGGCTTGCCGACGTCGTTGAGCTGGAAGTCGAGTGCCTTCTCGGTCTGCCGCGCGTGATGCAAGTCGTGATCGGCGCGCGCTCGTTCCATCGCCTCCTGCCACCCCTGGGGGCCGACCGGATCGTCCCCGTAGGCGCGCTGGACGAGAGGGCTGATGTCCTCGGGCAGGCGAACGACGTGGCCCGTCTCGGCCGTTCCCGCCAGGTACGGTTCCAGCACGGCCGCCGCCCGCAGCAGCGGATACAGCCGGTAGATCCGCTGCGAGCCCCGCACCGGCTCCACCGGAGCCGCCTCCCAGTTCGCGCCGGTCAGCAGACACCGCGCCGTACGGAGGCGAACCGGACGATCGCTCTGCCCTTCGCCGCGCAGGTGCCGATGTTGCCGCCCCATCCGCTGAAGCAAAAGGTCAATAGGGCACAGATCAGACACAAGAAGATCGAAGTCGATGTCCAAGGACTGCTCGGCGACCTGGCTCGCCACCACGATGTGCACGCCCGTCGGCCGACGCCCCGCGCTCTTGTCCGGCGGGCCGAACATCTCCAGCAGTTCGGCGTCCTTCCTCGCCCGGTCGAGATCGAGGAAGCGGGCATGCGCCACGGTGACCCGATCGGCTCCGAACCGTTCACGCAGATGATCGGCGGTCTCCAGCACCCGGTCCACGGTGTTCCGCACCACCAGGGCGCAGCCGCCCCCGGCCAGTTCCTCCGCGAGCCGGTCCCCCAGTTCGGTGAGCTCGTCGCCGAGCCGTTCGAGGTGGATCTCGACGCCGCGCCCGGAGGGCTGAACGGTCTCGACGACGGGCCCCCGGCCCGGCTCGACGACGGTCAGCAGCGGGTAACCGTCCGCCTTCTCCACCTCGTCGAAGCGGGCGTCGCCCGCCGGCGCGCCCGCGTACGCCTCGGCCAGCTCGCGGCGACGTCGCGCGGGCAGCGTGGCCGACAGCACCACGACCGGGACACGGTACGCGCCCAGCCACGACAGCACCCGGTCCATGTAGGAGCTCATATAGGTGTCGTAGGCGTGTGCCTCGTCAATGACGATCACCTTGCCCGCCAGAGCCAGATGGCGGAGCGCCAGATGCCGGCTCTTGAGCCCCATGAACAGCAACTGGTCGATCGTGCCGACCCCGAACGAGGCCAGCATCCCTTTTTTCTTACCCCGTAGCCACTGGTGGGCGACCAGCTCGGACGACGACACCCGGCGGTCACCCCGGTGCCCCCACTCGTCGGCGCCGCCGTCGGAGTCGACCTGGCGGACCGCCCGCCTGCCGGCGCGTACCAGGCCCGTGTACTCCTCGTTCAGTGCCGCTTTGGAGTGCGCCAGCAGCACCGAGCGGGGTCCCTTCCCCTCGGCCCGCTCATCCGGAAGGCGACGCAGCCACTTCAGTAATCGCGGGAACATCGCGTTTCCGGTGGCCATGGTCGGCAGCGCGACGAAACAACCACCGGCCCCGGACTTGGCGGCGTAGATCTCCGCCACCGCGAGCGCCGCCTCGGTCTTTCCCTCCCCCATCGGGGCCTCGATCACCATCAAACCCGGAGCGTTCGTCGCCCGCGCGACCGAAACGGACCGTTCCTGCACCGGACGGATACGCGCCCCGGCCGGAAAGTCGAACCGGGAGAAGAAAAGATCGCTCGGCTCCCCCTCGGTGGTGACGGCATGCCACGGAGAGGGCAGGTCCAGACCGCGCCACGCCGCCTCGACACGTTCCCTGTGCCCATGCCGTTCCGCATCGGGAAAATAGGGAAAAAGGTCGGAGTTGCTGGCGATCCAATCGGCGACGATGACCAGCCCGGTCAGCACGACCTGCACGGGCTGCGGAAGCCTGACCGTCCGCCAATCGTCGAAACGATCCCCGGCCCCCGTCACCTCCGCGCAACGGTCAAGGAGTTCCCACTGCACACCCCGCCAGAGCGTTTCGCACCCGGGGGTGCGCAGCAACTCGGGGTGCGCGTTCAGCTCGTGAATATCGCCGTAGGCGGGCGGCACCCCATGATGGCCACCGGCGACGACGGCGAACTGCTGGGCGGCGGACTTGGGCCAGTCACACCGATCGGCCAGCCACTCCTGCAACAGCACCTGACCGGCCAGGCCGTGCGGCGCGAGCTTGCGGTCGGGCATCCGCTCGCGAGCGGGCATGTCCAGGCCGGCGGCGCGCATCGTGGCGGCGAGCGACTCCACCTGGCAGGCGAACGCGGGGGACGCCTTGCCCACGTCATGGGTGGTCGCCAGCCACACCGCCAGCCGCCGGGCGTCCTCATCCCCTCCGGGAAGCGCCTCGGCGATCAGCCGACGCACCTGGTCGGGCAGCCAGCGATCCCACAACAGCTCGGCCACGGCGCCGCTGTCGGCCAGATGCCGCCACAGAGGGAGCGATTCATCGGCGTCCCGATCATGCTTGGCCCAGACCGACCGCGCCGCCCGGGAAAGCCCATCCTCAAACCAGACGGCCGAGCGATCATCTCTGTCCATGGAAACCACCTAAAACCGTTCCACCAGGCCACACTCCCGCATTCAAAGATTCTTATCAAACCGAGACGTTTGGACAAGAACATCTTTCAGGAAGAAAAATGGCCTTTGGGGCAAAAATGCACTGAAGAGCCAGGCTGAAAGCGACACAGAAGTGCACAATAATCCAACAAGCCCCCCAGTCGCACCCCAAAGACCCGCATTCGCCACACTGAGGACTACGGAACATCTTTCACCCAGAGAGGCGCGACACCCACCGCAGCACCTCCCATGATCGCGAACTGCAACACTTTGCCGCCGGACGGATGCGTCGGCACTCCCAGAGCCGCACGGCCCCAACAAAAGGCATTTTTAATTATGTATACAAATTATCAGGATCAGCACACCGGAGACAGCATCCCCCCGTGCGCCAGAAAGGGTGTGGAACACCCAAGGGAACAGGCATGATGGGGTCGCTCCCCGCGCACACGGGGAGCGACCCCAGGCGACATTCGTCGACACCCGGGCCGCCCTGCTACGGAAACCCCCCACCCCACAAGGCGGCCCGTCGCCGAATCCCACCCGACCCCACACCGCTAGGCATCTCAAGGAACAAGCAATGCCCGAAATGTCCAACTTTTCAAAAGTGCTCAATTTCCGCACTTCTCACGGATAAACCTGCTGGTCAGCCAGTGTGCTCCCCGCGCACGCGGGGATGGTCCCGCCCACCGGCTGCTCGGCGACGCCGAGGACGAGTGCTCCCCGCGCACGCGGGGATGGTCCCGGCGCCGCGCGCGGCGAGCTCAGCCGCGCGCGGTGCTCCCCGCGCACGCGGGGATGGTCCCCCATACCGGCCCTTGTCCAGGAAGTCCTGGGCGTGCTCCCCGCGCACGCGGGGATGGTCCCTCATCCGCGGGAGTGGTGGATCGAGAAGCGTTGTGCTCCCCGCGCACGCGGGGATGGTCCCAACCCTTTTCGCCTGCCATTTAGGGACCTTGCGTGCTCCCCGCGCACGCGGGGATGGTCCCGCCTCGGGAGGGTGGTCCAGGCGATCTGGTCGGTGCTCCCCGCGCACGCGGGGATGGTCCCTCCAGTGTTTCACCTGCGTCTGAAATCTTGCTGTGCTCCCCGCGCACGCGGGGATGGTCCCACGCCGACCGTCGCCGTCATGCGCGCCTTGCTGTGCTCCCCGCGCACGCGGGGATGGTCCCAGGAGGAAGTCATGGAGCCCATGGAACAGGACGTGCTCCCCGCGCACGCGGGGATGGTCCCGCGAACGAACTTCGGATCTCAATCCTTCCATCGTGCTCCCCGCGCACGCGGGGATGGTCCCTGATATCCGCGCCGCACAGTGCGGATATAAGAGTGCTCCCCGCGCACGCGGGGATGGTCCCACCGGGCGAGCCCGTCTTTTTTGTGGCGTCATGTGCTCCCCGCGCACGCGGGGATGGCCCAATACAGGCGCTACCGTTTCATCACCCAAATCTCAGGGAACGGAGAACCGCGCGGCCAACCGCCTCCCAGGCATACGGCCGCGCGGTCCGTGATCCCGCTTCGGGCAGAAGTCCCCGTTGCGGACGCCCGCCAGGAATTCGCTCCAGGCGGCCGGAGAGAAGGCCAGCGCCGGGCCGGCGGGGTCCTTGCTGTCGCGCACGGCGACGAGACCGGGCAGGTTCGTGGCCGCCTCAACGCAGTTGTCGTTGGTGGCGCCGCACCAGGCCATTGAACCTGAGTACATCCCGCAGCCGGTCGAGTCGCACGTCGCACGCGAATTCCACCAATTAGCCATCCTGTCTGGTAGTCGTCCGCCCTGATCTTCAGACTGCAGCGGGCCCGTCGAGCTCCCACCTGGCAAGCACCGCTTGGTGGCCAAGCTGCACGCCGGTGCTGGGATCGATCTTGAAGTCGCCGAACAGCGTGGTCGTCTCCAGCTCCGCAGCAGTGGCCCACAAGGCAGCGCGCCTTGTGTCGCCGACCGCCCTCGCGCAGTGGGTCGCGATGGTTGCAGCAGCCGCTGCCTGGATGGCCGGGTAATCAGGGAGTACCCCGGTGAGGCCCTGATAGGCGGCGAGGAAGTCGAGCTCGCCGATGCCCAACTCCACCGCTCCTCCGGTGCCGGGGAACCATTGCCCAACCCCGTAAACGCCGCGGGGGTTGTCGAGCGCCTGGCCGAACTCGCGGACGCCCGCCGCTACCGCGCATACCGTCTGTGGTGGCGTAGGCATCGCTCTGGCTCGCGTAATCGTCTCGATGTCCTCCTCGAAGGCGCCGGCGCAGAAGAGAGCCCAGGCTTTCCCTGTCTGCGGTAGGTCGTCTCCAGGGCCGTACCGGGCCGTATCGATACCGAGGGAGCGTGCGATCTCCTCGGCCCCAGACGCAACCTGACGGCCGAAGCTGCCCTTACCGTGAACGATCCGTACAGGGAGTGCCTCAGTGCTGGCCAAATGCCGCAGGAAAGGCTCGGCGTATCGGCTGGTAGGCGTCAAGACCGAGACGACGTGCCCAGGGTGGGCCGCCTCGACGTCGTCACCCGACCCGCCGTGGTTCCAGATCAGGCGGTCGAGTTCGGCGGCAACGTCGCCGGCTCTCCGCATCAGCTGCGTGGAGTAAGGGCCGAGCAGGATGTCGCATCGATCCGACAGCCTGCGGAGCGACGCCTGCAGGACTGCGGGATCGCTCTGGTCATCCTCGATCACCAGGTCCACCGCGTCATTCGCAGTGCGCCAGATCTCCAGCCCGAACCGGGCCTGCGTGCCAAACCGGGCATGCTTGCCCGAGAGGGAAAGGCAGGCGCCGATGGTGAGCTCCATCACCGCATCTTCACCTCGTATCGGAATTCGTGGCTGTTTGCCGCCACGATCGACTCTTGAACCTCCAGTGGCCGATTCTCGGAGTCGTAAACCGTCCGCAGGACCCGGACCACCGGCACGCCTGGTATGAGGTCGAGTTCGGCCGCTTCCTCCCGGGTCGGCATTCGGCACACCAGATCCTCGAGACTGTGGCTGACCTGGCGGCGAATGGGGCCGGTGGCATCCTCGATCAGGGCATAGGCGCCACCCTTGATCTTCCGGGGCTGAGCGATCAACGTGTCGGCGACCAGGTCGGCAGGGTAATAGCTGTCGCACAGGGCGACGGGTAAACCATCAACGAGGAACGTCCTTCGGCGCACGACAACCTGAGCGCCCTCGTCAAGCTCCAGGCGGTGGGCGATCTCAGCGGGCGGTTCAAGAGTGACGACGCTTCGTATGCGCTGCTCGGGTGTCATTCCTTGCTCGCGTACTTGGGCGTCGAAACCGGGGAGTCCCGCATCGCGGTGCGTGCGGTAGTTCGACCCGCTGATCATGAGTCGGACACGGGGCTTGGGACGGACGAACACGCCTTGGCCCTGGCGGGCGACGACCAGCCCTTCAGCCTTGAGCAGGGCGAGGGCTCGGCGGACGGTAGGCCTGGTGGTGCCGTACCTCTGGGCCAGAGTGTTTTCAGAAGGAAGCTTCTCGTCGAATGTGCGGCTGCCCGCGAGGATCTCGGCGCGCAGGTCATCCACGATCCGCTGGTACGGGAAGGCTGGGCCCTCAGACATGCCTCTGAGGATACAAGTCAACTTGGATTTCCAAGTCCCTTGACTTGGGTTTCCAAGCAGCCCTATTTTTAGGACGAACTTGTAATTCCAAGTGGCGGCGTGATCGATCGTGTCGATGCTCGGGGAGGGAGCCAGCGTCGGCTGGTTTGCCGCGCTGGCTTGAACAGGTCGGGCCTGGCAGGCGCTCACAACGCCGTACCAGGCCCTTGATCAGGAAGTAGGTCCTGACCCATGACCAACCCTAGTGTTCCGGTCCTCGACCGGATCACGCCGATCCGGGAGGGCTGCGGTTGTTTCGCCGATGCCGTGCCGATGCCGATGGGGTGTGCCTTGTGCGGGCATGCTCCTTACGCGCACGGCTGTCCCGGCGGCGCGGCCGATCACGACTACGTCCAGCCGTCCGGGGAAGTGATGAACGCTCGCCTGGAGGGTCGACGCTACGGCGGCCCGGTTCACCTGCCCCGATTCGAGCCGCCCGCCGACGTGGCGCCCGGCGAGGTGATCCCGCTGGTTCCCGCGCAACGCCGTCCTGAACCCGCCGTCGCTCCGGAGTTTCCCCGGCAGGTTCCACCCGCCGCGCCTCCCGCCCGGCCACCGCTCCCCAAACGGACACCCCGGACCTTCCCCCGGCCTGGCAGACCGCCGGCGGCCACCAGGCCCGCCCGGCGCGGCGACAGCCGCCACCCCGCACTCGACACCCGCGCGAGCGCCCCGCACCCCGGCGCGACCAGAGCCGCCCCGACGGCGCCCCGACGACTTTCCTCCCACCTCATAAAGCGGACCCGCCCGACGGTTGCAGCGTCGGAGCGGGTCCATAACCGGACATCGGAGGTCCGATTCATGCAGAATGGTAGCCCCCCACCCGCCGCAGGCGCGATCCCCGGCTGGCGGTTGATCATCAGTGACAGAGGCCGGTTCTGGGCCTTCCGTCAGACCCGGTTCCCCATCGAGGCGATGCGCGCCGGAGCCAATTCGGAGCTGGACGCCGACACCCTCGCCGAGATCGAGGCGGCCGTGAAGCGGCAGGAAGAGATCGCCGGGCAGGTGAAGGCATGATCTGGCGCCGCCCCTCCGGTACTTCCGGCCGTCACCGCGCCGGGCAGGTCCGCCCCACGACGGTGCACCGCCGCCTGTGGGACGGCCCGGCCCGCGCCGAAGCGGAACGGCTCGCGCAGGCGTGGCCGAGCTGGACCGTGCTGTACGGCGTCGGCAGCCGCCGTTTCTACGCCCTGGCTGCCTGGCCGGTCGCCGAGCCGCTGATGGTCGAGGCGGCCACCGGCGAGGAGCTGGAGAGGCGGATGTATGAGGCGGTCATGGCCGTGACCGCCCGCCGCGAGACCCCCCTCACCACCCCGGCCGCGTCGGTGCCCCCGACCGGCCCGGTCGTTTCGGCACCCCCGATACCCCCGGCACCCTTGGCGTCCCCGCCTCCCCCGAGCAGGCGCGGCGGCGTCCCTTCCCCGGCATCCGCCGCCGCGCCGCACCACCCCCGCCACCCCTACCAGAACGCGGCATAGACCGGCGCGACGGCGGGCGAATGCCATCCCCGCCGCCGCGCCCCTGAACGTGCGGCCCGGGCCGGAGGGGGCCCGGCCGCACACCGACGTGGTCCCCCTCGCAGGAAGAGGGACCACCCGCACCGGCCGGACCACACCCCCGGTCCGGCCGGCGCACCCCCCGGATGCCCGGCCGGACCGCCTCCTGGCCGGGCATCCCCCCGCCCGACTATCCGTCGTCAGGAGATCCGTGCTGGACACTCCGTCTGCCGCGGCACGCCCGAACTCCCGGCCGCCGCACTCGCCGTACACGCCGAGATCCTCGACCACGCCCGCCCACAGTCCCCCGACCCCACCAGGAGAGATTCCCCCATGAGAGGCATCAAGATTGTCGGTGGCGACGGCGCCACCCTCATCCCCACTCCCCCGCCCCGGTTCGAGCCGCTACTCACCCCGACCGAGGTCGCCCTGATGTTCCGCGTCGACCCCAAAACCGTCAACCGCTGGGCCCTGGCGGGCAAGCTGGCGTCCGTCCGCACCCTCGGCGGCCACCGCCGCTACCGCAAGAACGAAGTCCTCGCACTCCTGGCAGGCAGCACCCAGCAGCGCGACGAGTAGCGATGAGCCGCCCCCCGAGGCGGCCCCTCCGACCCCGGACGGCTCGTGATGACGCGCTCTGCGAGCCGTCCGGGCACAACCCCCCTGTCTGAGCGGTTCCCGCTCACGCCGTTCAGGTCGTGGTCGTGCTCCCCGCGCACACGGGCATGATTTGTTGCGCGTCACGATGATGACCGTGAACCGGTTTCTCGTACCCCCCGCCTCTCCGCGCACGCGGGGGGTGGTCCACAGGGACGCCCCGAGGGGTCCGTCGGTTACCCGAGGGTGGCCGTCCACCAGCCGCGCCGCAGATGGACCGTCCCGCCCAGGGGTGATCCGTACCGTGGCGCCGTAAACGGGCAGGCCGCCGTACTGGAGCCAGCGGGTGCGGGCTGCGTCGATCACGTCCCACGGCAGGCGTGGACTACCCTGCTGTGGAACGTGGAGACAACAAACCCGGCGGCGCCCGAAATGTCCGATCCTTCGAAAGTGCTCGAATTTCGAGCTCACCGCCGACAACGCCGCAGGTCAGGCAGAGTGCTCCCCGCGCACGCGGGGATGGTCCCATGCTCGGCCGCACAGGCGCCGGCCCCGTCGCGTGCTCCCCGCGCACGCGGGGATGGTCCCGGCCGACGTGTGGCGCGTCGGCCGTTCGCATTGTGCTCCCCACGCACGCGGGGATGGTCCCACATGCCGCCCTGCCGGTTGCCCCACGCCCACGTGCTCCCCGCGCACGCGGGGATGGTCCCCGGGGCGCCAGGTGTGAGCCCCGGTCCGTCACGTGCTCCCCGCGCACGCGGGGATGGTCCCGTGCCTGCGGTGTAGCGCGCGGCGGTCGTCCGGTGCTCCCCGCGCACGCGGGGATGGTCCCCGATGCCCACGCTGATCATCACCCGCGGCCTGGTGCTCCCCGCGCACGCGGGGATGGTCCCTTGTTCGTGCCGCTCTTGTTCGGGAGCGCGCCGTGCTCCCCGCGCACGCGGGGATGGTCCCCTCCCCGGCCGGGCTCACGTCCTGCGTGAGGAGTGCTCCCCGCGCACGCGGGGATGGTCCCGCGGCGGTCATTCGCGCGGAAAAGCGCGTGCCGTGCTCCCCGCGCACGCGGGGATGGTCCCGGGTGCAGGTGCCCCATCTGGCAGCGATGGTCGTGCTCCCCGCGCACGCGGGGATGGTCCCCACTTAGTCGCCTGCCTATCCCAGGGCATAATGTGCTCCCCGCGCACGCGGGGATGGTCCTGGTCATGGGTGGCCGACGACGAGCCGTAGTGAGCCCGCGAATTCGGGCTGGTGGCGCAGGTGGCCGTACCGGCTGTCCCAGGCGCCGCTGTCGAGGTCGCGGCTCAGTCGGTGGACGGCGCGGCTTTCGGCTGCGTCGCCGATGAAACCCCAGGCCGACTGGGACGCGCGGACGCGGGGGTCGAGGAGGTGTTCGGGGCGCGCGTAGTAGGCCTCGGCGAAGCCGTCGGCGCAGTCGATCGGGATCGGGACCGGCAGGACGTCGGCGGTGGTGCCGATGAGGGAGGCGATCACGCCGATCGGCGGGAGGCGGCGGCGCTCGGCGGCGATGAGGTCGGGGGCGTACTCGGCGAGCCAGAACAGGCCGAGGGCGTCGCCGTCGAAGGTCAGGACGACGACCGGACCGCGGCTGACGCGGCGCAGCTCCCGCAGGCCCCGCTCGGCGTCGGCCCACTGGTGGACGGTGATCGTGGCCATAGCCGCGTCGAAGCTGTCGTCGTCGAAGGGAAGACGTTCGGCGGTGGCGTCGAGCGCCGGGGCCAGGTGGCGAGGGCGCTGGGCCCGCATCGCAGCGGACGGTTCGACCGCCACCACGTGACGGTCGCACGGTTCGTAGGAGCCCGCGCCCGCGCCCACGTTGACGACGGTGCGTGCCGGGCCGAGGGCGGCGTGGACATGGGCGGCGATGCGGGGGTCGGTACGGCGCCGAGTGGCGTATCCGTGACCGTGACGCTCGTAGTCGACGTCGCCTGCGGGGGTGGCGGCCAAGAGGTCTCTCCGTTCGCCGTCGGCTTACCTATGCTGCGCTAAATACCGCTTTTTTATGACTTATACCTTTCATTCTTACCGCGCCTGTCCGTGCGTGCGGGCGAAAAAACGCGGGAAAACCCTTCGCCCAAGCCGTAGGGTCTCGTTGTGGCAGGTAAACCCGGTGGTCGGGAGCCTCTCGGGCCGACCCGGCGGGGTTTCGGCACGGGGCGTTCCGCCATTCTCCCCTCCCGCTTCCTGCCCGGCACTTCTCGCGCCGCATCCCCCGCCCCGGGGACGTTCGCCACAGTGGCGCACCCGGGAAACAGACGGCGACACTCGTTTCAAGAACAAGAATCCTTTATAACCTACAAGTATAGTAGGTAAGTATGCCACGTTCACCATCGGTCGCCATCGCGGGGGGTGGCGCGAGCGGCGCCCTGGCCGCGATCCACCTTCTCCGGCACGCGCGGGCCCGCGCGACGCCGATGGAGGTCATCCTGATCGACCGGGACGGCCGGCACGCGCTGGGCCAGGCGTACTCGACCACCGATCCGCATCACCTGCTCAACACCACCGCCGACAGGATGAGCGCCCTGGACGGCGACCACGGACACCTGGTGCGCTGGGCCCGCGGCCGCGGCCTGGAGGTGGACGGCTCCGACTATCTGCCGAGACCGGTCTACGGGCGTTACCTGCGCGAGGTGCTGGCCGCCGCGGAGCGGCCCCCCGCCCAGGTGCTGCGGCGGGTGACCGGTACGGTCACCGCCCTGGACCACCGTCACGGCGTGAGCGTCCGGTTGGGCGACGGCCGGCGCGTCGACGCCGACGCAATCGTGCTGGCTTTGGGCAACCGCCCCCCGGCCGCCCTGCCGCAGGTCGTGGCGGGCGCCGGCCCGCGGTACGTCGCCGATCCGTGGAGGACGGACGCGCTCCCCCGGATCTGCGACGGCGCACCGGTGCTGGTGCTGGGCACCGGGCTGACGATGGTGGACGTGGCGGTCACCGTGTCCCGGACGCACCCGGACGCGGTCGTGTACGCGCTGTCGCGGCACGCCCTGCTGCCCCGGCCGCATCCGCATCCCCTGCCGCCCCCGGTCCCGACGCCGATCCCTTCCGGGCCGTTGAAGGTCGCCGATCTGCTGCGCGCCGTACGGCTGGCGGTGAGGAGCCGGGGAGGTGACTGGCACGGCGTGGTGGACGGCCTGCGGCCACAGGCCCAGGCACTGTGGGTGCGGCTCACCCCGGACGAGCGACGGCGGTTCCTGCGGCTGGTCGCCCGCTACTGGGAGGTTCACCGGCACCGGATCCCGCCCGCGACGGCCACCCGCATCGCCGACCTGCGAGCCTCCGGCCGCCTCCGCGTCCTGCGCGGCAGCCTGGTTCAGGCCGCGACCGTCGCCCCCGATCGCCTGCGCCTCGGCGTGGAGGTCGAGGGCGTCGCCCGGGAACTCGACGTCGGCTGGCTGGTCAACGCCACGGGTCCTGGAGCCTTCGCCACCGACGACCCTCTCCTCTCCGGCCTGGTCGCCGACGGTACGGCCCGGCCGGACGCGGTACGGCTCGGCCTGGACGTGGACCCCCGCGGCGCGCTCCTGGACGCGAACGGTCACCCGAACGCGAGGATCTTCGCGCTGGGCCCCCTGTTGCGCGGAAGCCTGTATGAGACGACCGCCGTCCCGGAGATCCGCGCCCAGGCGGCGGCCCTCGCGCCGCGCCTCGTCGAGGCGGTCACCTCCCCCGTTCTCGTCCCTCGCCCAGGGTTCTAGCCACAGGCCGGGGGGCGCGGCGGCCTCCGTCCGCTCCGGTGCCGGACGCGGCTCCTCGAACGTGGAGAGCCCGGCGGGGAGCGGGGGACCTTCTCCGGCCCCGCCCGCCCAAAGGGCGTTTGGCGCATGGTCCGGCCTTGATGATCCTGGAAATCCGAATTCGAGAGCCCATGCCAGATCCATCCGGGATACGGCATAACAATATCCACGCACTTTTCGGGTTGTTCCGGGATATCCCGGGGCGGCGTGGACGGCTCGGAGACTGGTGATTAAGCGAGCGACGTACAAACATGTAGGCAGATCACCCACCAAAAGTGATCTCTGTCCGGGCCAACGAACCTCAATTCAGGAAAAGGGGTTTCAATGACGCAAAGTTCCTCCCGAAACAGCCGCCGGGGCGGCCGGGGCTCCGTGACCGCCACGTCGATCACGACCACCGGGCGGTCGCCGGCCCCACGGCCGCTCACCCGGTGGACCACGCTGGTGCTGATCGTGGTGGTCGTCTTCGTCTACCTGCTGATCCAGCGGGGCTACCCCCTGCCGGAGGCGGCCAACGGGGTGCTGGTCGTGGGCCTGGCCGCCGCCGAGATCGCCCGTCGCCTCGCCTTCACCAGGTGACGGCCGGTCGGCACTGAATCAGACGAGACGATCATGACCAGTGAGTCGGAGCGATTTTTACACGATCTGGCTGGTCTGCGGCCTCAAGGTGTCCAGGGCCGGGAGGCCCTGGACATCCTGGTGGAGCGGACCGGCCTGCTGAGGGAGACCATCGAGCGGGTCTGGGCGCGGGAGTTGCTCTCCTGGGAGGTGACCGCCGTGTACGCGCACGCCTGCGGGGAGACGACCAGCGGCTGGCTCAGCGGGTGGGAAAAGGCCGCCAGGGAGCGGAAGTGGCGTGTCATCGGTTGCTTTCCCGACATCACCGGGACCTTCCCCGACCCCGGCAGGGCCGAGGACCTGAAAGGCCTCCGCCTTCTCATGGACGAGATGCGCGACAGAGTGCTCCGCCTGTCCTACGAGACGCTCGACAGACGGTCGAACCCCTCGAAGCAGGGGCACTCCCCTCATGTCTTCCCTTACTCCCATCTCTCCCGGACCACGCTGAACAACAAGATGCGGGGCAACGCGCCGCTGGACGCCGCCATCGTGGAGGCCTTCGCGGCGGCCTGCGGCCTGCCCCGGATCGAGGCGCGGCGTTGGGGCAGGGCGTACCAGGAGATCACCACCGCTCCTCCGCCCGTGTCCCCGTCTCCGCCTCCGCCGCCACCCCCGTCCGCGACCCCGCCTACGCTCCCACCGTCACCATCACCGTCCGCGACACCGTCTCCATCACCGCCGATGTCCCGTCGAGGATTCTGGCGATGGACGGGCGGGCTGGCGGCGATCGGCGGTGTCATCGCCGCCGAGACCTACCGCCAGGTCTCGGACTCACCCCCACCCATCGAAATCATGATCGTTCGTACCCTGGGGGGCTCTCTGCGGCACGAGCCGGCCGACTCTTCAGACGACCAGGACGGTCAGGCGAAGCTGGAGACCACGTACTCCATCGCGGTGAACGAGCTGGACGAGGAGGTCATCGGCAAACTCGCCGGCTCCAAGCAGCCGTGGTACATGGACGTGATCCTGTATCTGAGTCACAGCCGCACCGAACGGCTCTCGAACTACAGCTACTACGGCAACATCACCTACAGGGTCGTCCCCCGCGACGGAAGGGACCTGAAGGGGGAGAGCCGGTCGCTCAACCGTGCCCAGAAGGCCGTACAGCTACAGGACATCGCTCTGGGAACGCTTCCCTCCGACCTGAGGGATCTGGAGGTCGTCATCGGCTTCGACTGCACCGTCACCTTTCCCTCCCGCACCCCGCAAGCCAGAAACAAGAACTTCGATCTGCTGATCAACCCCGGCGAGATCATCTTTCACAACCAGCCCTTTACCGAGGCCGGCCGCCAGGCGGCGCCCGTCTCCGGTCTCGGCACACCGGCACTCGTCGCGGCCACCCCACCTCCCCTGAGCGTACCGATGATCAAGCGGGGAAGGACCGCCGAGAACCGCGGGCGGCTCCTGCGGGTCAGTCTCGGCCGGAAAGCCAGCGACGATAGGATCTACCAGTTCGAGAAGGCCCTGATCAACGAGATAACCCTCAGGCTGAGTGAGAAATACGGCATACTGAGCTCGCCGAAGGTCATAGAACCCGACGAGAATCTGTGGACGAAGGGGTTCGAGGGCAGGGAGCAGATGCTCCTCAGGCCCTATCGGGCAGACGACCCCCAGCAGGTGGACATGCTGATGGGCACCTATTCGATAACCGAACGGCGTCGCGACAGGATGCTGTTCGCCGGCCCCTACCTGATCACCGAGCAGGCCGTCCTGGTCCGTGCGGACAGGCACGACCTCAAACACTTCGACGACATACGGAACGTCAGACTGGGGTACAGGGAAGACTCCACCCCCTACGAGCGGCTGAAGACCCGCTTCGGAGAGCGCTGGGCCAAAAACGAGAAAAACAAGAGCCTGTACGACTACCAGCGGGGCATCGAAGAGATCATCGCCAAGGACGGCATAGAGGCAGTCTCCACCGACAGGGCCATTCTTGTGGTCTCGGCGGGCAAGGTCGACCCCGGCGCGGAGAGGCTCAAGCTCATCGACGGCCCGCCCTCCTCGGAGGAGTGGGGGATCGGGCTCCACCCCCGCCATCCCTACATCGACGCGGGCGAGCTCAACGCGATCCTGAAGCAGTTGATCGCGGAGAAGTGGTGGGAGCAGAAGGTGCGAGAACACTTCGGCACCCTCATCCTCCCCGGCTCGGGCCGCGACAAGTATCTCTCCGACGAACTGCTGGGGAACCGGCCCGTCATTCCCTGATCGCCGAGAGGCACATGAGGGGGTCTCCCGGGGAGACCCCCTCAGCGTTTCCTCAGCGAGATGTGTCCGGGCCAACGAACAGACTCCTCAGGAAACCTCGTGGCAGCCGCACCCTCCCGTGCCGTGCGGGTACGGACTGCCCGGCTCACCCCCGCCGTCCCAGTACACCCCGATCCCGCGCCTTTGGCGAGCCCGTCCCGCGCCGGGACGGCGACTCCCCTCCGTCCAGATCCATCCCCGCACGTCAACGGGGGTCGTCCCGGCCCATCCCGGACGCCGCCCCGGCCCCACACGGGCCGCGGCCGACGCGGCGGACACCGGCGGCACGCCGTACGAGCCCGCCACGCCGGGAACGGGGCGCGGGTCGCGCGAACCACCGCGCGATGGGATACGTGATGGGGGCATGAGGTCTCGGGTTCTCGTCGTTCTGCTGCTACTGGTCGCCACCGTCGCGATCACCCCCGGTACGGCGTGCGCCTGCAGCTGCGCACCGCTCAAACCCGCGGAACAGGTCAAGCAGGCGACCGCCGTCTTCACCGGGACAGTGGTCGCCTCCCACCAGGTCAAGGGCGACCCCCTCGGCCCCAACCCGCCGATCGTCCACACCTTCCGCGCCGACCAGGTCTACAAGGGCGGGACGGGCGCCGAGTACCGGGTGGTCACCAACGCCGACAGCGCGGCCTGCGGCTACGCCTTCGCCGTCGGCTCCCGGTATCTGGTGTTCGCCTCCGACCGGAAGTCCGGCATGTTCGACCCCGACCCGGGCGTCCCGCTGCACACCTCGCTCTGCGACGGCAACCAACCGGTCCGCCCGGGGGAGGGCCCGCTGCGCGCCGAGGACGGGCTCCAGAACGGAGAACCACTCACCGCCGAACTCCTGTCGGCGCTCGGTACGGCCACCCGCCCGCAGCCGGCCGCCTCCCGGCCCCCGGCCGACGCCTCCCCCACCGTGCCGGTCTCCCCCTGGATCTATTCGGGGGGAGCCGTCCTCGTCCTCGGCCTCGCCTACGCCGGATGGCGGCTTCTCCTGCGACGCAGGGCGTAGGCGCCTCACCTCACGTCAGGCGAGAGCCCCCGGCCACCGGCGGCGCTCCGGGGCCTCACCCGGAGAGCGGGGCGGACCATGACCATGGCCCGCGAGGAGGCGGGAGCCGGACCAGGGGAGCAGCGGGCGAATGTCCGGGCCACACCCACGAGGCGGTGCCACTATCCGGCGATGATTCCTTAAGGCAACCATTGACTACTCAAAGTAGCGGTGTTCTACTTCACCTGCCCACTCACAATCCGTGAGTGATCAGCAACGGAGAGGAACGTCATGCGTAAGATCACGCAGCGCCCCCACCTCGCGCGCACGGCGGCCGCCCTGGCCGTGGCCGCGACCGCTGTCGTCTTGCCGTGGACCATCACCACCGCCCACGCCGCCGTCACCCCGCAGGCGGCGGCACCTCCGGGAGTGGTCAAGCTCGCCGACAGCGAGGCGTGCCCGCCCGCGACGCTGTGCCTGTACCGCGACTACCGGCGCAGGGGGCCGGCCTACGGCATCGGCGCCGGCTACATCATCAACCTCAGCAAGCTGCCCCTGGCGGGCGGCCAGGGCGGCAACAACACCGCGGCCGACAACATCTCCTCCTGGGTCAACAACACCGCCTCCGCGGCCCGGCTGACCGACACCGAGACGGGGGTCACCCGCACTCTGAACGCCGGTGGCTCGCTGGAGGAGCCCGCGGCCAACAACGACACCGTCGACGTGGTCAGCTGGGCCCCGTAGTCACCGCACCGCCGCCCCACCGCCGCGCCCGGGACCGACCCGGGCGCGGTTTCTCACCTCACCACGTGGTGACCGTGGCGGGCGAGGGCTGGAGACATCCGCCGGCCCGCTCGGACACCGGCCGTCCGGGACCTCAGTGGTCGGACGGGATCCGGCTCACCGGTGAGACCAGCCCCTGGAGGACCAGCTCAGCGAACTGGTCGGCCACCTCCGCGACGGTCAGCGGACCGTCCGGGCGGTACCAGTTGTGGGCCGAGGTCAGCATTCCGAGGATGCCGACGCTGACGATGCGCGGCTGCAGGGCCGGGTTGAAGACGCCCTCCTCGATGCCCTGGCGGATTACCGCCTCGTACTTCGCGTCCAGCTCGTCGCGCTTCCTCTTGATGGCGGCAAAACGCTCTTCCGTCAGAAAACGCCACTCCTGACTAAAAATCGCGACATGTGCATGAAACTGGTCGATAGCGACCAGCGACTCAAGGATGAGCTGCCGCAGCCGGTCCACCGGAGACTCGAACGACTCAAGAACGCGCCCGAAGCTCCGGAGCCGGTCGTCGATGTACTCCTCCTGCAACCGCAGGAGAATCTCCTCCTTGCCGGAGAAGTGGTGATACAGAGCCCCTTTGGTCACACCGGCGTCCGTCACGATGTCCTCGACGGACGTCGCGTGGTAGCCGTGAAGCTCGAAAAGTCGCAGCGCACCCGCCAGCAGCGCCCGCCGGGTCTCCGCGGGAGAGTAGGTGCCGCGAGTTTTACCCCGCGACGCGGTACGTGCCATGGTCCCTACCCCCTGTGGTGATGAATCAATGGAGAGCGCGCCTCCCGCCCCAAAGGGTAGACGTGCACCGGCACGGACGCGGCCGTCCCGCCGCCCGGCCCCGGAACCGCTCCCGCGACATTCGTGGAACCCCGGTGAACGTGAGCGCCGAGAGCGGCCCGGACGCCGATTCGAGGTCTCACCGCAGGCCGGCGTCCCGGCGGCCGAAAGAACGGTGCTTTCCTGTGAGGTGGTAGACGCGCCGGGTACCCTTCGACTATGGACGCCGTCGAGATCCCCACCATGACGCCGGAGGCGCGAGATGCCGCGCTGGCCAAGCTGCGCGCACTGCTCGGCGAACCCGATCCGGAGATGCTGGCGCTCGTCGAGGAGCGCGACCGCGTGTTCGAGGCTCGTCTCACCGCCGCTCCGTGATCGGCCGCGTGCTCGACACGACCGCGCTCGTCGACTTCGCGACCCGTAGGACGCGCTACGTCGAGGCGGTCATCTGGAGCCGCATATCCGACGTCGCCCCCCTGATCATCCCGGTTCCCGCACTGACCGCCGCGCTCGCGCAGATCCCCGCGCCCGCGGTGCCGATCCTGGACACGCTGCTCGCCCTGGAGGTGCGGGTCGTCGACGACCTCACCGCGAACTCCGCGCCGTCCATCGCGGCAATCCTCAAGATCGCCGGGCCGTACGCGGCCGAGGCGCTCACCGCGGCGTCGGTCGTGCACGCGGCCAGGCGGCGCGGACTGCCCATCGTGACGGGCAACCCCTTCCCGCTGCGAGCCCTCGCGGCCGACGTGGAGATCGACCCGATCCCTTAGCCGTCAGGTCGTCGCGGCGCCCAGCAGGTGTCCCGCCCCCGTGGAAGAAGACACCGGAGCGGAAGCATGTCCGGGGATGGCGAGAGCCGCCTACCGGCACTGCCCCGACCTGCGCCTTCTGTTGTCCAAAGGGCTCTGGACAATGTCTGGACGGAGATCCGGCGAATTTCCCTTGCCGCCGATCACAGCGGCCGGACATAGTGGCGAACACCTCCCGCACCGCCGATCTCAACGGATTCCCGCGATATCCGCCTCCGGTCGGCGACCGCGAGAAATCTGGGCTCCGCGAGGTTTCCAGATCGCTTTTCGAGGCGTGAGGCGACGATTGGAAAAACCCTGACCCCGTCGTCGGCCGTCATGGCGGAACGGGGGCGGGTCCCGCCGTAACAGCGGGATCCAGCCACCGCCATGACGGCCTCGAAACGGGTGGAGGGACGACTCGGGCGGCGGAATCCCGCTTCTCCTCCGGGTCTCCCAATCCCTGTCCGAGGTTTTCCCGGTCTCTACAATTGTGAGGTGGCAGACCCCCTGGGAAATGACCTTCCCTGATGACTTCAGGTAACCTTCTCAAGTTTGAGACGTGTTGCCGGAAGGGCCGCACCGAGGTCCACGCGCGCAGCCGGACAGCGGTGCCGACCAGGGTGGGTGAGGGATGGCGGAATCGCCGGAGCCACATGAGGGGGACTCGGGGACACGGCGAGGCCGCAGACCGGTCCGGCCCGATCCGGAGTCCGGCCCGGTGGCACTGCTCGCGCACCGGCTCTGGGATCTCAAGGAGCAGGCGGGCGATCCCTCCTTCGCGGAGATGTCATCCCGTCTGGGCGCGGCCGCCTCGAAGTCGTCGCTGGCCGCCGCCGCCCGGGGACGCGCGCTGCCGAGCTGGGAGACGACGTGGGAGTTCGTCCGGGTCCTGGCGGTCGACCGGCTGGGACGGGACGCGGCGGAGGCCGAACGCGAGTGGCGGGGGCACTGGGAACAGGCCAGGAACGCCGACCCCGTCGGCCAGAAGACCTCCGGCGCCGAGGAGCGCCGGCCGGAGCGGGACGCGGAGACGCCACACATCGGAAAACCGCCACACGTCCGGCAACCGTTCCACGCCGGAAAACCGCCGCACGTCAGGCAACCGCCACACGCCGGGAAACCGCCGCGCATCCGGAGGCCGGCCGTCCTCGTCGCGCTGTCCGCCGTGGTCGCCGTCGCCGCGGGCACCCTCATCGTGGTCCTGTCGCCCACGGCCGGAGGCGAGGAGAGCGGGCCACGTCCGAACGTCACCCGGACACAGGCCGCCCTGCCGCGCGACGACTCCACGTTCGAGGGCGACGTCACCTATCCGGACGGAACCGTGGTGAAGCCGGGAACGCGCTTCACCAAGGTGTGGAGGATCCGCAACACGGGAGCCACCCCGTGGTACAGGCGTTATCTCACCCAGGTCGACGGCGGGCCGTGCCACGCCCCTCGGCGGGTGCCGATCCCATCGACCGCTCCGGGCGAGTCGGTCGACATAGCGGTGCGTGTCCGCGCCGCCGACACCCCGGGCAGATGCAAGATCTACTGGAAGATGACCAACGAGGATGGAGCCCCGATGTTCGCCGGGAAGAGACCGATATTTCTGGATGTCACGGTGAAGTGATCCCGGCGCACGCCAAGGGAGAGCGACGAGGGCCGGCCCCTCATCGGGTACGGCCCGGCCGATACGGCTCGGCGGCCCCGGGCTCGGCCGATGCGGCCCGGCGGGAGCTCCGGCGTCATCGTTTCCCGTGACCCAGGTCCAGCCGGACCACGGCGCCGCCGTCGGAGGCGTTGCCGAAGGTGAGGTCCGCGTCGAGGGCACGGGCCTGTCCCGCGGCGATGGTCAGGCCGAGACCGACGCCGACGCCGCGCGCGGCCGAGCCGACGCCGAACCGCTGCGGGCCGTACTCGCGCAGGGTCGCCAGCATCTCCTCGGGGAAGCCCGGCCCGTGATCCCTGACCGTGACGACGGCTCCCTCCACCGTGACCAGGACCGGCGGGGTGCCGTGTCTGGCCGCGTTGGTGACCAGGTTGGCGAGGATCCGCTCGACCCGGCGCGGATCGGTCTCCACCTCGGCGTCCCCGGCGACCACCACCTCCACCCCCGGCACCCCCGACGCCGCGACCGCCCGCCGGGCCAGTACCCCGGCCGGACGCGCCTCCCTGACCGGCGTCTCGGCCGAGGAGTCCAGCCGGGCCACCTCCAGCACGTCCTCGATCAGGCGGCGCAGCGTCGCCGCGCTGTCCCGGACGAGCTCGGCGGGACGTCCGGGCGGCAGCAGCCCGGCCGCCGTGACCAGACCGGCGACGGGCGTGCGCAACTCGTGGGCGATGTCCGCGGTGACCCGCCGCTCGGCCTCCAGCCTGGCCCGCAGCGTGTCGGCCATCTTGTCCAGCGCGGCCCCCACCGCCGCGACCTCGTCCCGTCCCCGGGCCCCGACCCGGGCGGACAGGTCCCCCTCGGTGATGCGCGCGGCCGTCCTGGCCACCGTGCGGATTCTGCGGCTGAGCCCCCCGGCGACCGCGAACCCCACCCCGGAGGCGAGTACGGCCGCCGCCGCCCCGGACCGGAGAAGGATCCAGTCGAGCCGGGCGAGCTGGGCGTTCTCCGGCGCGTAGGACCGGCGGAGCCAGAGCACCTCCCCACCGGCCACGGTGGCCGCCCACAGCACGGTGCCGTCCGCCAGATAGGTGGCGCGCGTCCCCCGGCCGACCGCCTCGGCCAGCGGCGCGGGCGGCGGCCCGGTGCCCAGCGGGGTGTCCTGACCCTCCTGGTGGCGGAGCAGGGTGGTCGTCAACTCGGCGTCCAGGGCACGCCGGGCGGCGTCCAGCGTCACGGCGGCCGTACGGGTGTGGACCAGCAGGCCGAGGACCGCGGCGACGAACACCGACATCCCCGCGATGACCAGGCTGAGCTTCACGCGCAGGCCCACGGCTACCTCCGCAGCTTGTAGCCGAAACCGCGCACGGTCTCGATCCGGTCGTTGCCGATCTTGGCCCGGAGCCGCTGGACGTGCACGTCGACGACCCGGGTGTCACCCTCCCAGGCGTAGTCCCAGACACGCTGGAGCAGGGTGTCCCTGGAGAGCACGACCCCGGGTGCGGCGGCGAACTCCAGCAGGAGCCTGAGCTCGGTCGGTGTCAGCCCCACCCGCTCGCCGCGCAGCCGTACCTCCAGGGACTCCGCGTCGATCGTGAGGTCGCCGAACGAGAGCGTGCCGTCCTCCCGCTCGGGTACGGCGGCGCGGCGGAGCACGGCGCGGATCCGGGCGTGGAGCACGGCGGTGTCGAAGGGCTTGGTCACGTAGTCGTCGGCCCCGGCCTCCAGCGCGTTGATCACATCGATCGCGTCGGACCTGGCGGAGATCATGATGATCGGGACCTCGCCCGCCTCCCGGATCCGCCGGGCCAGGCTGACCCCGTCCAGATGCGGGAGCATCACGTCCAGCAGCGCCACGTCCGGAGACCTGGACCGGAACGCCGACAGGCCGCTCAGCCCGTCGGGCGCGGTCCGCACCCGCATGCCGTACAGCTCCAGGGCCATCCCCGTGGCCTCACGGATCACCGGGTCGTCCTCGACGAGCAGCACATCGATCATGTCTCAGGGCTCCGGTGTCGTAAGTCGCCGATCGGTCAGTTCCCCGGCCCTGTCGGCGGGCAGGCCCTCGGCCCGCACCGTGAAGCGGCCGTAGTATCCGGCGCGTTCACGCCAGGTGAGGCCGCTGAGGGTGATCGTCGCCCGGTAGGGCTCCGCCATGCACTCGGGCAGGCACCACATGCCGCTGAGCTCGCCCGTCCCCACCGCGCTCCCGCCGCCCCAGGACTCCCAGCGGATCCTCGCCATGGCGTTGAACTCGTCCAGCGCGAACCTGCTCGGCCGCTGCAGCGGATCGCCCATGTAGGCGACCACGTAGACCGGTCCCCGGGGCGACTCGGACGGCGGCGCCGGGCCCTCGACCCGTACGCCGCCGTCGGCCCCGCACCCCGCCGCCACCAGGGCCGCGGCGCAGACAGTGACTGCTCGCCTCATACCGTTCCTCATCGCCTGGAGGCTACGCGACAACCTGCCGTCGCCCTGAGCGCCGGAGTCCCGCGGTCAGGGCATCGGCAGGTTGCCGGTCAGCGTGTCCGCCGTCTCCCGCGGCTTGGTGAAGTCGCCGTCGATGCTGAACGTGGTGAAGTAGTTCTTACCCCGCACCTTTTTGACGCCGCCGAGGGTGACCGTCGCGGTGTAGGGCGTCTTCTGGCAGGCGGGCAGGCACCATGTCCCGCTCAGCCCGCCGGTGCCGACGGCGCCGTCCGGCCCCCAGGTCCTCCAGCCGACCTTCCGCAGCGAACTGAACTCCGACACGACCAGGTTCTCCGGACGCTGGTCGGCCCGGCCGTCCTCGGCCCCGTGGAGATTGATCACATAGACCTGCTCCACGGCCCGGGGCGTCTCCTCGGCCGTCCCCGTCCCCGTCCCCGTCCCCGTCCCCGTCGCCGTCACTGTTCCCGTCCCCGCCCCGCAGGCCGCCGTCGCCACGCCGAGCACCGCGACCGCCACGGTGATGATCCTTCGCATGTGTCCTCCTCGCCCCGGCACTCTGCCCTGGCACGTCAACGACGTTAGAAGGAAGACTTCTCAGCCGTCCGGCGACCGTGTAACAGTCGCCCATCGACTCCCCCGCTCCCACCAGCCACTATCTCCCCCAACCACCAGAAGACACCTATAACCCCCCGCCCTCGCCACCGGTGACCACCACCCCGCGGACCGGCCGCCCTCACCAACCGAATACGGCCTTTCCCATGAAACCGGGTACGGCCTCCGCCCGATCGGACGAACGATCGGGCGGAGGCCGTACGACATGACCGCTGCCCACGCGGAAGGCGATCTCTGAGATCACCTCCCCTGGGGCACCGGCACCTCCTGACAGGCCATCTCATTCCGGGTAGCGCGCCGGCTCACCGTGAGCGGTGCGACGGGCCGGTGATCGGCGGCAGGTGCCCCGAGAGCCACCGTGATCCTGGAGTGCCGGCGGAGGCGCCGGACCGGCACGCCCCGGGCTCAGGCGTAGCGGAAGAGCGTGAGCACCCAGTTCTGCAACCCGCACTCGACGAGCGTGCCGCCCGCGTACTGCACCCGCACCTGAGCCGTCGCGTTGACCACGGGAATGGTCGGCGGAACCTCCATGATCCGCGTCGTGGTGATACTCCTCCACTCGGTGCCCATGTCGATGGAGGAGTCGAAGCGGTGGTTGTCACTGATCGGGTGGGGGTTCTGGCCGCCGAAGGTGATGTCCAGCCAGCAGACGCCGTTGTCCCCCTGCACCTTCACCAGGGACTCCGCCGAGAAGACCGCGACGTACAGCGCGCCGAAGCTCGGGGTGCCCTGTCCCACCTGCTGGGGGATCGTGGCGCCGGGAAGGTTCACCCAGGTGTCGGGGGTGCTGACCAGAAAGCGGTCGGACCCCCAGATGGTGGAGGTCTGAATCGGCGCGGCGTTGCGGACGATGGGGCTCGTGGGGTTGTCGGACATGACGCCTCCTGGTGTGGGTGGGGAGAAGGGAGCCAAGAACCGCGCGGGCTGACACCTCGCTAACGGCCATCACGAACGTTACGTATGGCGATTGGTTGATTACAAGGTAGTGCAATTGATGGCAAGTTATGTTTCACCCGACATATGGAGATATGTCATCCCAAGTGAGCAGCGAAAAAATCGCACGGCCGTCGAAATTCCCACCACATACGCGTCATACCGCCCTGGCGCCTCCGCCGCGTCCCGCCCGTCTCCATCACGTTCCCGCCACATATCCGGAACGTTCCCGCCCAACCCCAGGCCTCCGCCCAGCCCCGGATCTCCACCGAACACTGTCTCCGCCGTCGCCGTTCCCCTCGCCGACCGAGAAGACCTCCCGACAGGTGTTCACCACCGGGAAGACCTCCCGACAGGCGCTCACCGCCAGGAGGATCCGCCGACACCGGTGAGGCGACCTATCGGGATGCGGTCTTCTCTCCGGACGGGCCGGCTGAAAGGATGGCGCCTGTGACCCCAATGGCGTCGGCGTTTCGCCTGCCGCGAGCACTCGTCTTCGCGACGTTGTGCCTCGTGGTCACCGGCGGTGGCCACGCCTTGGCCGGTGGCGGGCTGGTCCCCGCGCACCTGGGTGTGCTCGGCGCGGTGGTCGCCTTCTGCCTGGCCTATGCGCTCAACGGGCGCGAACGCGGGCTGGAGGTCGTGCTTCCCACGACCGTCGCCGCGCAGATTCTGCTGCACGAGCTGTTCAGCCTGGCCGCGCCGGCACCGCACACGGCGGTCTCCGCCGATCACGGCCATCCCGGTCTGGGCATGACGGTGATTCACCTCGTGGTGGCGTTGCTGACGGGGTGGTGGCTGCACCGCGGCGAGAGCGCGCTCTGGCTCATGATCCGGCTGTACGGCAGGCGGATTCCGCTGATCCGGATGGTCGTTTTCGGCGTTGTCGAGACACCACGGCCGATCTGGCAGACCGTACCGGCCTCCGATGTCCGGCCGTACGGCGGCTGGGAGATCTCCCCGGCGCTCCGCAGACGTGGTCCGCCCGCGCCGAACCGCGCCGGCTGAGAGACCTGGAGGGTCCGGAAGGCCGGTGTGCCCCCGCGACCTGGCGCCCGCTCATACCGCGGAAGCGCCCTTCCAGCCTTGCCCGGCCGCGCCAGGAGCGCGGCTCGGGAGTCTCCTCTGGAGTCCAAATGGCACATTTGCCACGATTCATGCACCGAACGGTGCTGGCGACGCTCTGCTGCGGACTGTTCCTCATGCTGACCGCGCCCGCCGCGCTCGCCCATGACCGGTTGAAGAGCAGTTCTCCGGCCACGGACGCCAAGGTCTCGTCCATCGAGCGGATCGAGTTGGAGTTCACCGCCCACGTACGGTTCCCCGCGATCGCCCTGCGGGAGGCTGGTGGCACGCTGGTGACCGTCGGCAAGCCCCACGCCGACGGGGCCAAGGTGACCTCGAAGATCATCGGAGTGCTGCCGCCGGGTAAGTACGTGGCCGCCTGGCGGGTGGTCTCCTCCGACGGTCACCCGATCGAGGGGGAGATCCCCTTCACCCTCACCGGCCCGGCGACGCCGTCCACCACCCCCACCACCCCCACCACCCCCACCGCACCGGCCGCTCCACCGACCAGTCCGGCCGCCCCGGCTTCGCCCGCCCCCGTCTCGGCGACCGACGACCAGAACACCTCGGGCGGCGTTCCGGGGCTGATCTGGGGTGGGCTCGCCGCGTTGGTGGTGATCGGCCTGGCCGTCCTCCTCCGGAGGCGGAAGACACACCGGCCCCGGACGACCGGCACGGAGTGACCCTCCCCGGGGCCTCCGGTCCGGCTCTCCGCACCGCCCGAGCCGCCGCCCTCGCGTAGCGCGGCTCGGGCCGGGCTCCGTCGCCCACGTCCGTTCCGGCGGACGATGAACGGACGCGGGCGGGGACCGGACGCGGTGTGCTCCGGACGCGGTGTGCTCCGGCGCACGGAACCGGAGGCGGCCCTCCCCTGCGGCCGGAGAACAGGACCGGCCCGTTCTCACAGGCGGTGAAGGGCGTCGCCCCGCTTATCCGGACGTCGCCCTGATCACTCGAACGTCGGCCCGTCGGCCGGGTGGACCGAGTCCTCCCGATCGTCACCACGCCACCCCGTCCCCGGCCGGAGTATGCCCATGGCCCTTTCCCTCCCCGACCCCCTCAACCCCCTGGATCCCCCCACCTCCTCCACCGACCCCCTCCCCGGCCCCGAGCCCGGTTCCCCGCCCGGCTTCCGCTCCGGCTCCCGCGCCGGTTCCCCCGCGCGCGCCGCCGGCCTGCGGCTGTCGGCCGTGAGCTGCCGGCATGGCCGGCTCATCGCGGTGGACCGGGTGGACCTGACGGTCGCCCCCGGTGAGCATCTGGCGATCACCGGTACCAACGGCTCCGGCAAGAGCACGCTGCTGCGCGCGGTTCTCGGCCTGCACCGTGAGGTGTCCGGCGTGATCGAGGTCGCGGGCCGGCAGGCACGCGGCGCCGCCGACTGGGCCCGCCGCCGCGCGGAGGTCGCCTGGATCCCGCAGCGGCAGGCGGCCGGGCGCTTTCCGCTGCTGGTGCGCGAACTGCTGGCCAGCGGTCACCACACCGAGCGGGCCCTGGCCGCCGCCGAGGAGCTGGGCGTGGCCGAACTGCTGGAACGCCCGCTCGGCACCCTGTCGGGTGGCCAGCTACAGCGGGCGTACCTGGCGCGGGCCCTTGGGCAGGTCGCGGCGGGGGCGGGCCTGCTCCTGGCGGACGAGCCGACCGCGGCACTGGACTTCGCCGGCCAGGAGCAGGTGGCGGCGGTGCTGGCCGGGCTGCCGGTGAGCGTGGTGGTGGTCACCCACGACCGGGCCGTCACCCAGTCCTGCGGGCGGGTGGCCGAGATGGCCGCCGGACGGCTGCGGGAGGTCCGGTGAACTCGATCTGGACACTGATGGAGATCCCCTCGGTACGGCTGGCCCTGCTGGCGCTGCTGCTCGGCTCGGTGGCGCTGCCGATCGTCGGGGTGTTCATCGTGGGACTGGACATCATGCCGGTCCGCTTCGCGATGATGCACGTCGCGCTGCTCGGCATCGCGATCGGCCTGCTGACCGGGCTGGACCCCCTGCTCTGCGCCCTGGTGCTCTGCGGGCTCACCGGGGGTGCGCTCACCCCGCTGGCCCGCAGCAGCACCGGCCTGTCGGGCGCGATGGGCCTGCTGATGACGCTGGCCGTCGCGGCGGCGCTGCTGGTGCTGTCGATCTCCGGGGTGAACGCCAACGGGGCGTTCGAGCTGCTCTGGGGGTCGATCCTGGCCACCCGCCCCGGTGACGTGGTCGCGCTCGCCGCGCTGGCGGTGATCGTTCCCGTCCTGTACGGCATGCGCCGCAGGGACCTGGCGCTGCTCCTGCACGACCGGGAGCTGGCCGTCTGCTCGGGAGTGGCGGTGGAACGGCTCACCCTGATCCTGCTGGTGGTGATCGCGGTGGCCATCGCCTCGGCCATCCGGCTGACCGGGGCGCTGCTGGTCGACGCGCTCACCCTGCTGCCCGCCCTGGCCGCCCGCCGGGTCGGCCGTTCACTCCCGGCGATGGTCGGCTGGTCGGTCGTCTTCGGGCTGGCCTTCAACCTCGGCGGCTTCCTTCTCGCCCTGCTCCTCGACTTTCCCCCCGGCCCGGTGCTGGTGCTGGTCGGCGGGGTCTGCACCCTCCTTCTCCACTCGATTCCGGAAGACCTCCTCCACCCGACCCCAGAAAGGGTTCTCGCGAAATGATCAGAATGCGCCGGCTCCGTCTCACCGCCGTGGCCGTCATCGCCACCGTGACCATGGCCGCCTGCGGGGGCACCGAGCAGAACGAGTCCCCGACCTCCAAGGAGGGGCCGAAGGGCCTGAAGGTGGTCGCCGCCTCCGCCTGGGAGGCGGGGTTCGCCAGGGCCGCGGGCGCGACCGACATCACGGTGATCGTGCCGCCCGGCGTGCACCACGCCCCGGACTACGACCCCAAGCCCTCCGACCTGGTCAAGGTCGCCGAGGCCGATGTGGTGCTGTACGCCGCCTTCGAGGGCTTCGCCGGCAAGCTCAAGGAGGCCGCCGGATCCAAGGCGAAGCTGATCGAGGTGTCCCTCGACAACACGCCCGACAAGGTCAGGGCGGAGGTCGCGCGGCTGGGCGGGGAGTTCGGCACCGCGGAGGCGGCCAAGGCGTGGACCGCGACCTTCGACACCGAGTACGCCGCGTTGAAGAAGAAGGTCACCGGCGCCACCAAGGGCACCGCGCCGGTGATCGTGGCGCAGGCGTTTGTCGCCTGGGCCGTCGACCTGACCGGAACGCGGCCCGCGGCAGTGTACGGCCCGCAGCCGCCCACCGCCGGTCAGATCTCCGAACTGGCCGCCAAGAAGCCCCGGCTGGTGCTGGACAACTCGGCCATGCCCGGCGGGGACGCCCTCGCGGGCGTCGAGGCCAGGCGCGTGGTCATCGACAACTTCCCCGGCCGGGAGATGGACCTGATCGCCATGTACCGGGCCAACGCCGACGCCATCATCGCCGCCCTCGGCTGACCTCTGAGCTGACCTACCTCACACCGGCCGACCTCGCGGGGCGCCCCAGAACCGCCCCGCCCTTCTCCCTCCCCTCCATCGCGCCCTTTCTTGTCCAGGAGGAATATCCGTGGACATTCCCGTGCTCATCGTCGGCGGCGGACCGGTCGGCCTGTGCGCGTCCATCGCCCTGTCACGTTTCGGCGTGCCCTCTCTGCTGGTGGAACGGCACTCCGCCGCCTCGGCCTTTCCCAAGGGCCGGGCGCTCAGTGTCCGGACCATGGAGGTGCTGCGCCGCTACGGCCTGGAGGAGGCCGTGGCTGCGGCCGGAGTGCCCCGCGAGGAGAGCCTGCACTTCTTCTTCGGCACCTCGCTGACCTGCGCCGACTACGTCCGTAACGGCAATCCGCCCGACCCGGCGCGAGCGGCCCTCAGTCCCGCCTTCACCGTGGTCTGCTCCCAGGACGTCCTGGAGCCGCTGCTGCGCGAGTACGCCGAGTCGCTCGGCCCCGGATGGGTGCACTTCGGCCAGGAGCTGACCGGGCTGGAACAGGACGGCCAAGGGGTGACCGCACGGCTGCGGGCCCCGGACGGCGAGGTGTCGACGGTCCGCGCCGCCTACGCCATCGCCGCCGACGGCGCCGGCAGCTCCGTACGGCGCGAACTCGGCATCGCCATGTCCGGGGATGTCGCGCTCAGCCGCAACCTCAACATCCTCTTCGAGGCCGACCTCCGCCCACACGTCGACGACCGGCTCAGCCTGATCTACAGCATCGCCACCCCCACGCTGACCGGGACGTTCATGACCGTGGACAACCGGCGCCGGTGGCTGTTCAACCTCGTCCACGACCCCGCACGGCGCACCGTCGACGGCCTGACCCTCGACGACTGCGCCGCCCTGATCCGGGAGGCGGCGGCCGTACCGGGACTCGACGTCGAGGTGGTCGGGATCCGGGAGTGGACCGCCGCCGCGCTGCTGGCCGACCGTTACCGGGCCGGGCGGATCTTCCTGGCCGGGGATGCGGCACACCCCATGACCCCTTACGGCGGGTTCGGCATGAACTGCGGCATCCAGGATGCCGACAACCTCGCCTGGAAGCTCGCCGCCGTCCTGCACGGCTGGGCCGGCCCCGGCCTGCTCGACTCCTACCAGGCCGAGCGGCGGCCGGTCGGAGCCGACACGGTGGCCGAGAGCCGCCGCAGCCTGCTCGCGGCGCTGGACTCCACCGCCGTCGTCGCGGGCCCGAACGGCCCCCGGCCCAGCGACGGGCTCGTCCTGGGCTACGCCTACGACCGTCCGGGCGCGGCCGTGATCCCCGACGGCACTCCCCCCACAGGCCCTCCGGACCCGGTCTCCGTCTACCGGCCCGCGGCCCGTCCCGGCCACCGTGCCCCCCACCTCTGGACCCGCCAGGACGGACGCGCGCTCTCCACCCTCGACCTTGTCGGCACCGGCTTCACCCTGCTCACCGGGCCGGACGGAACGGCCTGGCGAGAGGCCGCGGCGAAGGTCCCGGACGTGCCGGACGTGCCGCTGCTGGCGCACGTGGGCGACGCGGAGATCGCCGCCGCGTACGGCCTCGCGGCCGACGGCGCCGTACTGATCCGGCCCGACGACCACGTCGCCTGGCGCTGCCCTCGCCTGCCCGGCCACCCGGACCGGGCGGTCGCCCACGCCCTGACCACGACGCTCAGCAGGCGAAAGGATCGATCGCCGAAGTGAGAACAGCGAGCCCCACCGCCAGGAAGAAGTCGCCCCACACCAGCTCGTGGCGGGTGGCCACACCATGGTCCGCGTCATAGCAGCCGTCCAGCAGACGCCCCCCACGCAGATGCTCCGTGACCAGCTCGCGGAGCACACCGGCGGCCCGGTCAAACAGCGGGGCGGCCCCACCCCGCCCGGCCGACCGGGAGTCCCACCCCGTCCACGCGGCCAGTTTGAGAGCGGCGAGGGCCTCGATCGCGGCGGCCGAGGTGTCCGGCGGGCCGCCGGGCCGTACAAGGGGGACGGCGGGCGAACCGGCGGCGAACCGGGCCGCCACCCGGGGATGGGCGAGCACTGCTCTCCTCCGGTCGCCGTCACCGGTGTCGGCGACCGCCAGCGACAGCCAGCCGACCGTACGGCTCCAGCCCGGCGGAGGGTCGGGATACGGCTCCCAGGCACCGCCCGGCAGCGCCCGCCAGGCCGGAGGAAGCTCCCGCTCCCCCGTCGTCAGCCCGAGTTGCCGATCGAGCTGGCTCCGGGCCGCGCCCTCTCCATCGGGCCCGGCCAGGCGCAGAAGCCGCAGCAGGCCGGGCAGCCCGTCGACCCGCGCCAGCTCCCGGGGGCCGCCGAACGCGCCGCCCCACGGCACCAGGCCCAGCGCGGGGTCGTAGGCGTCCAGGCAGGTCCGGGCCGCGCGGTCGCGCAGCGCCACCGCCGAGGCGTCCCCCGCCAGGGCGCCGAACGCGGTGCCGTACCAGAGGATCAGACCCCGGGTCGCGGTGTCGGCCTGGAGCCACGGGGCGAGCGCCGCGGTGCGGCCGGCCGCGGTGGCCCGATCGGCCGGACTCCCGCCCATGACCGCTCTCAACCAGAGCAGCCCCGCCCAGAAACCACCGGTCCATGACCCGCGAGCGGTGGTCGTCCAGTGACCCGAGGCGGCGTCCGCGTACAGCGGCCACCGCCCCTCCAGCCGCGCCTCGACCGCCCCGGCCCGTTCCAGCAGCTCCCCCAGCGCCCGCTCGGCCCAGCTCATCGGGGCGCCCCGGCCCGGAGCCTGAGCGGTGCCGCGACCACGGCCGCCGCGGCGAACTCGACGGCCACCAGCACCCAGCCCGGCCCGTACCCCCCGGCCTCGACGAGGACCGCGAACAGCGGCGGCCCGGCGGCGAAACCGGCGAAGAAACCCGCCGAGACGAGCGCGGAGTCACGGCCGGCGCGGCGAGGGTCGGCGCGCTTGATCACCGAGACCATGGTGACCGCGTTGGCCGCGACGGCGAAGGCCCCGACGGCCGCCGCGCCCACCCAGACCAGGGCCGGAAACCCCGGCGCCGCCCCGAACAGCAGGACCGCCCCGCAGGCCCCCGCCGCGAGCGGGGCGAGGAGCACCTCGGCCCGGCCAAGACGTCCCGCCCGCCGCGACCAGCCGACCCGGCCCGCCACCCCGGTGACGCCCAGGGTCGCGACCAGCCACGCCGCCACGACCGGCCCCAGTCCCAGCCGTTCGGCGCCGAAGAGCGCCAGATAGGTGTTCACCGCGGCGATCCCGCAACCGAGGAGAAAGGAGAACAGCGCCAACCGGCCGACACCGGCACGCGGCACGTCACCCGGCGGCGGACCCGCAGAGACCGCGGCGTCGGGTGGCAGCGCCCGTACGGCCCAGCAGGCGACGAGAACGGCGATCACGGCCGCCGTCCAGACGGCACCGCGCCATCCCGTCCAGGCCGCCAGCGCAGCCAGCGGCAGCCCCGCCGCGAAGGCGCCGAGCTGCACCCCGGACTGTTTCCAGCCGGTGACCGCGCCCCGTCTCTCCGGTCCGACCGTGGCCAGGATGACCTTGTTGGTGGCGGGGTTGGCCAGCGCCTGCGGGAGGCCGCCCAGCGCCACCGCCGCCAGCAGCATCGGCGCGCCCGAGGCGGAACCGATCAGCGCCAGCGCCAGCGCGGCCAGCGACAGCAGGGCGACCAGGCAGCGGCGGGCCCCCAGCCGATCCACCCAGCGACCGGCGGTGAGCGACAGGAGCGCGGCCACCCCGAATCCGGCGGTCGTGGTCAGGCCGATCACGGTGCGGGAGACACCCGCCTCCCCGACCAGGCGGGGACCGAGCGCGCCGATCAGGAAGAGCTGAAGCATCGACACGCCCATGGCCGTGGTGAGCAGAACGGTGACCTGTCGTTCTCCGCCCCGATCGCCTCCGGGTCGTCTCGGTCGTTCCGGCCGCATCGCCTTCTCCCTCCGCCGACAGGGTCCGCCCAGGGACCGCGCATCAGACAGTCGCTCACCGACCCGCCGAGGTTCCCGTCAGAGCCCCAGATGACCCGCCCCACCACCCACCAGGCAATCCACTCTGTTCTGCGACACAAGGAACGATCATCATGAGTTCTGTCATACGCGATCACCGCGCCCCCCACAGTGACACCCCCGCCGCGCACTCCGACGACCATTTGACGGTGCTCGCCCTGGCCGCGCGCGAAGGAGCCCCCGCGGACGTCGCGGCCTTCACCGGCGCGGTGTACACCGACGTACGGAGATTCATCGCCTACCTGGCCGGCGCCCACTCGGCGGAAGACCTCACCCAGGAGACCTTCGTACGCGTCCTGCGGAGTCTGCCCGGGTTCGCCGGGCGGTCATCGGCCCGCACCTGGCTGCTGTCCATCGCCCGGAGGGTCGTCGTCGACCGGTTCCGCTCCGCCGCCTCCCGCCCGGTCGTCGCCGACCTCGCCGACTGGCAGGCGACGGCCGAGCGGTGCCAGCCCCGGGGGCTGCCGGGCTGCGAGGACGGCGTGGCCCTGGCCGACCTCCTGGCCAGGGTGCCGCGCGAACGGCGCGAGGCGTTCATGCTCACCCAGCTCATGGGCCTGCCGTACGCCGAGGCCGCCGCGATGATCGGATGCCCGATCGGCACGGTGCGCTCCCGCGTGGCCCGTGCCCGCAGCCAGCTGATCGCCTCACTCAAAGCCGCCGACCAGGCCGCCTGACCGAAACGCCCTCCGCGGAAGGACTCTCCCGGACCGGATCGCCTCCGGCCCGGGAAAAGTCACGCCGACCCGGAACCGCCTCCGGCCCGGGAAAAGTCACGCCGACCCGGAACCGCCTCCGGCCCGGGAAAAGTCACGCCGCTCCGGAGTCGCCCCCCGGGGCCGGAAAGGTCACAGCGGCTCGGACCGCCCGTGGAGAAGCAGGTCGCGTAGCGCGTCCCGGTCGGGCTTGCCCGCCGGGGTCAGCGGCAGCCTCTTCACCAGCAGCAGACGCTCGGGGTGCTTGCCCCGCTCAAGCCCCTGCCGGAGCAGATGGGACGCGAGACCGGCGAGATCAGGTGTCCGGCCGGGACGCGGCACCACACAGGCCGCCAGCCGCTCACCCATCACCTGGTCGGGCATGCCCAGGCATATCACCTCGCGCACCTCGGGATGGTTGGCCAGCGCGTGCTCCACCTCGGCCAGGCTGATGTTGGCGCCACCCCGGATGACGACCTGTTTGACCCTGCCGACCAGGCGTAACCGCCCATCCGCGTCGATCACCCCCAGGTCTCCGGTGCGGACCCAGCCGTCCGCCGTACGGTAGCGCCGGTTCAGCTCCGGCGCGCCGACGTAGCACATCGGGCTCATCGGACCGCGCGCGATGATCTCTCCGACCCGATCCCTACCGTCACCGTCGTCGTCCGGGGCGGGAGCGATCCGGATCTCCGTCACCCGGGGATCCGGCAGGCCCACCACCACCCCGGGACCCGGACCACCCGCCACGGGTTGCCGGAGCCCGCTGTGGCAGTTCACCCCGTCGGCCGAGCCGTACAGGTTGACGACCGGGCACCCGAACGCCTCGCCCGCCTCCGCCGCCGTGGCCGCGTCCAGCTCGGCACCCCCCAGGACCAGCGCGGTCATCGGCGGCATCGGCCCGCCCCTCGGCTGGTCGAGCATCATGCGGACCATGGTCGGTACGGCCAGCACATGGCTGGGCCGGTGCTCGACGATCGCGGCGAGCGCGGCCCGAGGCGAGAAGTGGTCGAGCAGGACCAGACAGCCGCCGTGCCTGACCAGGGTGACGGCGGTACCGTTGCTGCCGAAGGCGGAGGCCAGCGGAACCAGGAACAGGCAGCGCGGCGGGTCCGTGTCGGCGATCAGCGTGGCCATGAAATTGCCCCGCCCACCCGCCAGCGCGTTGTGCGAGTAGGCGACCATCTTGGGCTCGGACTCCGAACCGGAGGAGACCAGGATGCGGGCCGCGCCGTCCGGGTCGGGCCTGGCCGGCACGAAGGCGCGGCCGTCGGCGGCGAGCACCTCACCCCACGCCACACTCCCCTCCGGGACCTGACTCCACGCCACGCCACCCTGCGGAGACCGCTGCGAACCGACGGCGACGACGGCCCGCAGGCCGGGTAACCTCCCGGCGGCGGCCACGAGCTCACGGGCGGGTGCCGTTTCCCGGTGCTCGACGGCCGCGATGACGGCCCGTGCGCCGGAACGACCGAGCAGGGAGACGGCCTCGGCGATGCCACGCCCGACCGGGAACGGCAGCGCCACGGCTCCGAGCGCGGCCAGCGCCAGGTCAGCGACGACCGCGTCCCTGCCATTGGGCAGCTGGACGCCGACGACGTCACCCTCGCAGACGCCGAGCCCCCGCAACCCGGCCGCGGCGCTCCTGGCCAGCCGATCCAGCTCGGCGTAGGTAAGCTCGCCGTCCGCGTCGATCACCGCGACGCGGCCGGGTGCCGCGAGGCGGTGGGCGCGGAACAACGCGTACAGATCGAGGTCCGGGCATATACCGTCAGCGGCCCATTCGCGTCTCAGCGTGGCGGGCACCAGGTCGTCCAGGCGCGGGATCATGTGAACCTCCAAGGATCGGGTACGGCCAGGGCTCCGTGCTCGTCACGGGTGAGGGCGGACGTGAAACGCGGATCGGCGGGCAGGGTGTCGAGAGCGGTCGTCACGGAGGTCGCCCGCAGCCCTCCACCGCGGAGAACGGCGAGCGCCTCAACGGTGGCCAGCCCGGTGAGCGGGACCGCGTCCGCTCGCCCGGCGTAGTCGTCGGCGACGGCCACCCAGCCATCCGCCGTCCGCAGCGGGCTGCGAAATCCGGCCGGCGACCGTGGGGCGGCACCGGACGCGGCCCGGCGCAGTGCGGGCTCGGTGAGCATCTCGGCCGCCCCCAGCAGCGAGGAGTCCACCCGCACCCCGCGTCCCACACGCTCGCGCAGCAACAGCCCGGCGAGCACCGCCTCGGTGCCCAGCAGCCCGCCGAGAACGTCGAGCAGGGTCATCAGCGACGGGGCGGGAGGCTGGTCGGCGGGCCGTACGGCCTCACCCACCCCGGTGCGGGCCTGGACCATGAAGTCGGTGCCCAGCGGGGCGTCGGCCAGCCTCCCGGCCCAGCCGCTGGTGTAGGCGTAGACCAGGCCGGGATTGACCGCCGACAGATCACCGTCGTCCAGGCCGAGACGCTCGGCGGTGCCCGGGGCCCAGTTGTGCAGGAACACGTCGGCGTCCGCGACCAGGTCACGCAGCCCGGCCCGGCCCGAGGCCGACTTGATGTCGATCTCCACCGCGCGCTTGCCCCGGTTGAGCGCCAGCCAGCGGGCCGACAGATCGCCGCACGTGGGCGGCATGCCGCGCAGCGGATCTCCGCCGGGCGGTTCGATCCGCACCACATCGGCACCGAGCAGGCCAAGCAGGTGGGCGGCCAGCGGCGCCTGGATCCGCCGCCCCGCCTCCAGGACCGTGAGCCCCGCCAGCGGACGAACACCTTCCGCCGACCCCGACACCCCCGAGGAGGGCGGCCCTGAGGCGGGCAACCCCGACACGGGCAGGCCCGGGCCGGGCAGACCGGGGATGGACGGGCCGGGGATCGGGGGGCCGGGGATCGGGGGGCCGAGGGAGAACCGCCAAGGCATCCGTTCACGGGGTTCGGCCAGACGGTCGGCGAGGGATCGGAGCGCGCAGAGCGACGCCCCCGACTCCGCCGCCGCGCGCCGTACCCCCTCCCAGCCGGTCGAGCGAGCCCGCGCGTGCAGTTCCCCGGGGAGCGGGCAGCACGCGGTGGCGTAGCGGAACTGAAAATGCCTCCAGGCGGATCCGGCGAGGCGTTCGGCCACGCCGAGCGCCCGCCAGAACGCCACCCACACGATCGGGTCCAGCGTCTCGACCTCGAAGCACACCCCGTCGGCCGTGACGAAGGGCGGTCCGCCGGGCGCGAACGGCACCGCCTCGTCGTCCTCGGCGGTGGCCGCGGCCAGATACTGGCCGACGGCGAGCAGCCCGGCCAGGTCCACCCCTGTCCGGACTGTCTCGACGGTGATGCCTCGGGCGCGGCCGATCAACCCGGCCAGGAGCCCCTGGACGGCCAGCACCGAGCACGCGGTCGTCAGATAGTCGGCGGCCAGGCCGCGCGGCTCGCCGTCACGACGCCCGTGGACGTGCATGACTCCGGTCGCCGCCTGCGCGGTGGCCTCGTCGGTCACCTCGTCGCCCGGGGTGATCTCCGCCCAGGAGATCTCGACGGTGAGCGGATGCCCGTCCGCGTCCACAAGCGACACGATCCCCGGCCCCCTCGATGCCACCGCCCCGGAACCACCCGATGCCGTTCCAAGGTCGATGGCAGCCGGGGCGTCGGCGGGGCCAGGAACGGGGCCGACTGCGCCGAGCAGGGTGAGATGGCGGGCCGCGACGGTGGTGAGGGCGGGTGGCCCGGCCGTCCGCAGCTCGATGCCGGCCAGTGGACGCACCGCTCCGCCGGTGACGGGACCGGTGACGGGATGTGTCATGGCTCTCCTCTCCCGCAGGGGTGGCCGCGAGTCGCGCCTGACGCGAGCGGGAACTCGGAGACGCGTTCACGCGACCTGTTTCACAGCAGGGAGTCGGATGGATTTTTCACTCAGTTCCCGACATGTATGGAGTTGGAATGTCACACCAGGCCGACGTCATGACCGATCCCGAGGGATCCGGCTGGGGCGCGCCCGCCTGTCCGCCTCACGTGCTCAAGGTCCGCGACCGGGTGGCCGCGTTCGTCCGCGAGCGCGTGATGCCGTACGAACAGAAGCTGGACTCGGGGGGCGGCGCCGCGCGGACGCTCCTTAGACGCCTCCGGCGCGAAGCACGGGCCGAGGGACTGTGGGGACTGCCGCTCCCGGCCGAGCAGGGCGGCGCCGGCCTGTCACTGACGGAGTACGCGCACGTGGCGGAGGCGGAGGGGGCGAGCGATCACGGCCCCGCCGTACTGGGCTCCACCGCGCTGCTGGACGCGACCATCCTCACCGGACACGCCGCGGCCACCCTGAGGGACCGGTATCTGCCCCAGATCGCCGACGGGCGGATGACCATGTGCAACGCGATGACCGAACCGGAGACGCCCGGCTCCGATCCCGGCCTCACCGCCACCTGGGCACGCCGGGAGGCCGACGGCTCGTGGACCGTCCACGGCCGAAAATGGTTCGTCACCGGCGCGGGCGAGGCGGGCCTGGCCGCCGTACTCGCCCGCACCTGCGCCGCACCGCCTTCCACGACCGGTCTGTCCCTGCTGCTCGTCCCCACATCCGCCCCCGGCTTCCGGGTGGTCCGCGAGCTGCCGATCCTGGGCGCGGGCGGACAGTGGGAGATCGTCCTGGACGGGGTCACGGTCCCGCCCGACCACCTGCTCGGCGAGCCGGGCCGGGGACTACGCGTGATCGCCGAACGGGTACGACTCGGCCGCCTGCTGCGCTGCCTACGCTGGCTCGGCCAGGCCGAACGCGCCTTCACCCTCATGCGCGACCGGGCCCGTTCGCGGCCGACGGCCTCCGGGCGGCTGGCCGACCTCCAGCTCGTTCAACGGCTCGTCTTCGAGGCGCTGCTCGCGATCAGGACGACACGTCCGCTGGTTTTCGAGGCCGTCGCCCGGGTGGACGCCGGACTGGACGCCCGGATAGAGACCGGCCTGGCCAAGGTGGCCTCCGCCCGGATGCTCCAGCAGGTCAGCGACGCGGCCATCCAGATCCACGGCGCGGTCGGCCTCGGCCCCGACACCCCGCTGCCCGCCCTGTTCCGCACCGGCCGAATAGCCCGCCTTCTCGACGGCCCCGACGAACTGCACATCACCTCGGTGGCCAAGCGGGTCCTCGGCTGAACCACATCCGCGAGACACCGGCGACTCACCGGCGGCAGCGCCCACCACACTCCCCCGCCCGGAATCACCAATAAATACGACAAATACCCAAAAAGACCTCATCTTCTAAGGGCAATTCGGGGGTTCTTCGCGCGTGACGCCAAATCGGCCCCTGGAGCTCCAACAAAACACCATTCACTGGACAACCTGATGCCCCAGCGAATCGTCTCAATTGTGTCCTTCCTTCTCTCCTGGAGCGCCTCTTGCTTAGAAAAATGCTGATATCCGCAGCTCTGGTCGCCTCCGCCGTGATCATCCCGACAGCAGGTCTCCCCGCCGCAGCCTCCACCCAGGGGCACGCCGCCACCACGACGGCCGCGTGCACCTACCAGCGGTCCGGCAACCACTGGAACTGCGTCACCCCGGGCGCGTTCTGCCCATGGGCCGCCCACGGAAAATACGGCTACGCGAAGACCACAAACCGCCGTTACAGGTGCAGCGAGTACAGCAACGGCCAGTGGCGGTGGAAGCGCACCTAACCCGTAACCGACCCCGCCCTCCCGGAGGAGCCACTCCCGGCGAACTCCGGAGAGAGGAAACGGGTGGGCGGCGATAACCGCCCACCCGTCCCCACCCCGGAGCGGGACCACCCGACGAGAACCAAAAGGGCCGGTTCGCCGACCTCGTCCCCACCCCCGGGGCGCAACCACCTCTCCGATCTCACGGGATCGGAGTACGTCACGCCCCGGACGCGAGGAGGGCGACAGTGATGTGCCGCGCCTCCTACCCGGTCGCAGCCGCCTCATCGGCCTGGAGTACGGCCAGGCGGGCGCGGGCACCGGCCAGAGCGGTGAGCGCGTCGGGATCGCCAGGACTCTGGACGATCAGATCCTCATACAGCTCGATGCTGCGGCGGCACAGACCGATCTCCAGCTCCCGGCTCCCCCGGACATCGGCCCCTGGATCGGCGGCCACGACCTGGAGCTGGGACGCGGTCTGGGTGATCAGGGCGGAGCGCTCGGCGATACTCATCGGCCGTAGCCCCGCGGTGACCGGCTGGTCGCCATGGTCGATTGCGTCGAGTTCGCGGTGGGCGACCACCCAGGCGTCCAGGTGAGCGACGAACCGGGCGAGATCATCGGCGGTGGTGAATATCTCGTGAGCGCGCTCGGGCCTCAGCCAGGCGTGCAGGAACCGCTGCTGAAACTCCCTGCCGACCTGGCCGTAGCGCTCGTGGGCGGCCTGATGTCCGACCTCACCCAGCGCGACACCGATGCTCTCCCACGTGGTGCCCCTGAGGTGTTCATAGACCACGGCGGCCTCCAGCAGACGGTGGGCCGTCTCGACCAGGCGGGTGGAGTCCTTGACGAACTCACCGTCGGCGGCATGAACGTCGGACGTGGTGGGCACCAGGTCACGGGCGGCATCGGCCAGCTCACAGGCCTGCTCCGCGAGGAGCAGCCGGGCGAGACTCGCCTGAGAGTAGGCCGCCGACCTGTATCTACTTATTCTCTCCCCGGATTTCCGGGATTCCCCGGCGGAGGAGGAAAACGAGGTGACATCACTCATGTGTCGAGGTAAACCCAACGAAGGAAAGGCGTCAAGATTTCCTCGGCATAAGTTCCTGAATTCGAAGAACCGAGGAGCACCCCCTCGCCTCGACACATGACACAAGGGGCCTCCATGCCTCCCCACATAAAACAACACCTCATATTCACACGCCCTGAACCGGTCACGCCGGTTCACCTCCACAGGCGTGGGAAGGAATGTAGTTGCCCGCGTTGAGGCTGGAGCCGTCGAGTCCGTGCTAGCACGAACGTTGATTACGCACCTGCCCCAGACACGGAAGTGCCTATTAACAGCAAAAACGTCCCGCCGGTCGGCGACCGGCGGGACGTCGCCGTGTCCGGCTCAGGCCGATCGGTCACCCATCGTCAGAGCACGCAGTTCCCGCACAGCGGGCAGCGCACGCGCCTTTTCCGGAGTGACGTCCAACACGATGCGAGCCGTCGCCCTAACCCGTACATCCCGCCGTGCGACCGGGAGCGCTTCCACGAGTCTCAACGCCTGCTGTGCGCCTTGCTCCGGGTCCGTGCGAGCATTCAGCGCCGCATTGTGGAGTGCTATCTGAGTCGCTGCACGGTGCTCCGCTGGATAGAGACCTCCGGCGGCACTCTGTGCTTCAGCCGCCAGCTTGACATCTCTGGTGAATGTGTAGATCAGACTCCGATCGAAGTACATCCAATGAGGGTCTAGACCGACGCTCTGAGATGGAAGTCGGCTGAACACATCCTCGGCTCGGCGTAGCACGGCGACCGCTTCGACATAGCGACCCAACAATGCAAGAGTCTGCGCCTCGGCACTGAGAGCGATCACGAGCGACGCACTGGGAGTATCGCCGGCGAGACGGCGAGCCCGCTGGGCCACGAGAAGCACGTCGCAGAGGTTCTCACTCGGATCCGCTCTCCGATACCCCGCTTCCCAAGCGGTCAGCCATGCCGCCAGCAAGGTGTCTCCAGATCGTTCGCTCAAGGTCCGTGTCTTCGTCCACCACCGGTGCGCTTCGCGGCGGTTTCCCAGGTCGAACCACTTTCCGGCGATCAGGGACGCGTGGCGCGCGGCGGCGTGAGCGAGGTCGCTCTGTACCGGCTCGGGTTGTGTCCGGCTCAGGTGGGGGGCCATGTCGGTGAAGTCGGCGGCGAGCGCGGCCAGGACGACGGCGGGCGGATCGACGTACGCCCGCTTGGCGTGGATGTCCGCGGCGTCCTCCCAGTCGTCGATCATCTCCTGTGACACGCTCGCACCGGGAATACGTGGTTGGGACGCCTGCCAGGCGTCGGTCAAGGCGGCCAGCGCGGGTGCGACCGTACCGCCGACGGCGACGGCTGCGGCATCCCGCATCAGTCGTCTGCGCTCCATATCCTCGCCCTCATCCCGGGTTGAGGCTTTTGCTTCGAGAATAACCTTTCGCAATCGGTCGGCGTCGGTCATGGCGGCACGCAGCCCCCGGGTTACGAGTTCGCCTTTTGCGTCGAGTTCGGCGTCAAGGGCCGTGATCGCCTCGGCGGGCGGGCGATTCTTGCCCTGCTCCCATTTGCCGATCAGTGAGAAGTGCCATCGAATTCGCTCGGCGAGATCGCGCAGGCTCAGGTCGCGTCGCTCTCGCCATGTCCGCAGAGTACGGCCGAACTCCTGCCATTCGGCCGAGGTGTTCGGTGTCGATTGTCCGGTCACGTCTGCCCTCGCGATCCGTCTCATGCGTCGCACCGGCACCGGCACGACGTGGTGTGCCTTGTCGCACACTCTCCGTGACATCAACTATGGCAGCAGTCAGCGTTACGTAAAGCGGAACCCCGCAGGCGAGCAGGCCATACGGGGTTCCTTGATCGCAAAGGAGCTGCGATCCATGAGTGATGTTAGGGCCGCCGTGCCCGCACCCGCCATCCCCGGCTGGCAGGTGTTCCTCAGCGACAGAGGCCGTTTCTGGGCCAGTCGCCGGGAGCCGTTCTCCACCCAGGCCGCCTACGCCGGAGCCGAGCGGACGGTGGACGCCGACACCTTCGAACAGCTGCGGGCCGAGACCGCCCGCCAGGAGGAGACGGCAGCGGCCGGGAAGGTGACCTCATGATGTGGCGTCGTGACCCCCGCGACTCCCACCCCTGCGGCACTTCCGGCCGTCACCGCGCCGGGCAGGTCCGCCCCACGACGGTGCATCGCCGCCTGTGGGACGGCCCGGCCCGAGCCCAGGCCGAACGACTCGCCCAGGCGTGGCCGAGCTGGACCGTCCTGTACGGCGTCGGCAGTCGCCGCTTCTACGCTCTGGCCGCCTGGCCCGCCCCCGAGCCGCTGATGGTCGAGGCCGCCAGCGCCGAGGAGTTGGAGAGGCGGATGTATGAGGCGGTCATGGCCGTGACCGCCCGCCGCGAGACCCCCCTCACCGCCCCGGCCACCCCCATCGTGTCGGCGCCCCCAGCCGCCCCGGCCGCGTCGGCACCCCCTACGCCTCCGGCGTCCTCGCCTCTCCCGGCACCCCTGGCGTCCGCCTCTCCCCCGAGCAGGCGCGGCGGCGCCCCTTCCCCGGCACCCGCCGCCGCGCCCCACCACCCCCGCCACCCCTACCAGGACGCGGCCTAAGAACCGGTGCGACGGCGGTCATCACCTCCCAGGGGACGCCGCCGCACCCACCGTCGTGCGACCCGGGCCGGAGGGGACCCGGGCCGCACACCCCTCGCGGCCCTCTCCTGGAGGGGGAAGAGGGCCGCCCGCACCGGCCGGACCGCACCCCGGGCGAGCGGAAGGGCGTCGA
>NZ_JBSGCR010000024.1:0-111710 GCF_053601935.1 Streptosporangium sp. NPDC004631
AAGCCCCGGCCGACAGATCCAAGCCAAGACACCGGGGTCTGTTCTCGCGCGGGTCAAGCCGAAGCTCGAAGCAGCACGAGACCATCCTCACAGTTATCGCGTAGGCAACCGTCAGGACCCAACTCCGCGCGTCTTCGCCAAGCTCGACGTGGTGACCGTACCCACGCGGTCATGATTGCGATGGAATGCGGCCTGTCCCGACGCTTTTCCGCCCGAAAAGGGCGTCTGATTTGCCGTATCCATGTCGGCGACCATACAAATGTCTGAAATTACCCTGCCGAGAGAGATTCTTACGTCTTCCCTGTGAACCAGCATGTGCTTATCCTTACTAAAGTAAGACCCAGATTGATCCTTTTGCGGGAGGTCGAGTTGGGATCTGTGCGCGATTCGCTTGAACTGCTATTTCGGTACGAGGGGTTTTCGGATGACCCGATCGGTGGTGGCGGATTTGGCCAGATCTGGAAAGCTCATGATCGCCTTTTCGATCAGCCTGTCGCGATCAAGACGATAAACGAGGCGTCGCCCTGGCGGATGAGCGCCAGCGCGAAGCGTACTTTCATTAAGGAGGCGCAGGCCGGTGCCCGGTTGGGCAGGAAGTCGCGGAACATCGTCAAGGTACTAGACATGGGGATGGTCGGCGACATGCCCTATTTCTCCATGGAGTGGATCGCGCCGCGCGCCAGCTACCACGGCATAGACATCTCGCAGGATATGGGATGCTGCACGATGGTGCGGGCAAAGAGCATCATTTTCGATGTCCTGGACGCCCTAGCTACCGCGCACAACAACAAGGTGGTGCATAGCGACATCGCCCCTTGGAATATCGTGTACGACCCGGCGGAGCAGGTCTATAAGCTGTCCGATTTCGGCTTGCTAAAGATCATGCAGGGGGCCATCGTCAGCCAGGGAAGCGGCAGTCTCCTAGCGGGTGGGCGGGCGGACTTCTTCCCACGCGACGTGCGCAGCGGCGTGGAAGAGATCTCCTATGCCTCTGACGTCTACGCACTGGCGGTCACCCTCCGCATCCTTGTGGAGGGGCCAGGATGCCTGACCGCGAACGCGGGCACGGTACTGCCTACGCCTGGAGCGATCCGGGTCCGGCACGAGGGCGGGCGGGACGCTCCGCCGCAGCTCACCAATCTGCTGCTCCGATTCGTTGATAGCCACACGCCGAAAGACACGGTGCAGGAGTTCCGGGACATGTTGCAGCGGGTGCCAGGTTAGGACGCGGATCATGACCGTCAAGAGATCGATTTGCTTCATCCCGTCGGGTGAGATGCTGCGGCTGCATCCCGTCGACCATTGGCTACGGCGGTTCGCCGAGTTCACCCAGCGGAACGCGACCGAGATCGTACTGCCCGCAGTCGGGCTCTCCGGCCCACTCTTCAGCTCGGCCGTCAGTCCTGTCCCCAAGACCTACGACCGATCAAACCTTTTACCGCAATGGATCCAGGCCTCTCGGGAGGTCATGGGCGAGGACGCCGTAATCTGGGGCAACATCGTCGTGGAGCTCGGCTTCATGCAGAACGAGGCGCTCTGGCTGATCGATCAGTTCGGGGATCCGCTGTCACAGGTCTGCATGGTGAACCCCGCGGTACAGGGAATAATTGGTGACCTGGTCACCGAGATGCTCGACCACGGCGTGGACGGGGTCGTGCTCGACATCACTGATGCTTACCCAAATTCCTCCGCGGAGGGCCGGGTGGGGTTCAGCATGCACTGCTATTGCGACTACTGCATGGACTCGCTCCGCAACAGAGGTTTCCGAGAGCCGCGAGAGGTATTTTTCACCGAGCCGCTGCTCGGCCAGCTCGTTCTCAACAAGACCGACTCCGGAGTCGGCCATATCGATCCGCCGCAGGAATGGCTGGACAGCCGGGACACTACCAATCTAATGGCACTCGCGGTGGCCCGACAGTTTGTCAACGAAGAAGCCGATGGCCTGCAGGCCGCAGCCTTGCGTCTGCTGTCATACATGCGTGCGCGCGTTGCCGTTACCGCCGACGCCGTGCGCGCGGTACTCTCCCCGGCGCGGGCGGCGAGCAAGAGGACTGCGGTCGTCTTGGGCGACTACAAGGCGGACCTCAGCCAACTGGTGACACTGCCCGCCCTGAATTCGGCCAAAAGCGCCGACGAGTACTGGCTGCCGTTCGTACCTGACCGAAGCAAGGTCCCTGGCGACTGGCGGGCTATCCAGTTCCTTGCGGGCCGGTCGACTTACTACTTCAACGCCTTCTTCGAGGTGGTCGAGGGGGCATCACTGCGGATGGTCCTGCGTGGACCACAGGACTTCTTGGGCGATCTCCTACGCACCTCTAAAGCGCTGATGAACAACTATCTTGGGGCGGGCGCCGTCTTTGCGACGGGCAAGTTCGAGCATTTCGAGGGATTCGCTGGCGTGCCGCTTAACCAGGACGACCATATCGAGCTGGTCGATGAGCTGACCAGGACCATCACCGGCGATGTGCTGCCGCCGGAGTTGCTTGAGCGGTTCCGGATCGAAACGGCCGACCGCCCCGGGGACTGAAGCTGTTGTCGACCTCCGTGAGCCCATTGCGGTGATCTCGTGCGCCCAGGAGGGCCAGGGCTCCGGCATAGTGGCGTTGAGGGTCGTGGTGTCCGGTTCGGAACGTGACAGCGGTACGGCGAGGCTGAAGACGGCCGGGCAAAGGTCCAGATAAGCAAGCAGGCGCAACCTTCGGGATCATGAGGTTCTCGACGCCAAATGATCAGAGAAGACCGTGCCTGCCCCCTCGTCATTGCCGATCAACCCTGCCCTGGACCAACTCACTGAAATGGGCTCTTCGATCTTGAGGGGGAAGGGCCCGGGCGTGGCCTGACGGGCGAGAGCTCGTGACCCCGCGACACTGGCTGTTGATCAAAGACAGTTGGTGACGGGGGCCACAAGCTGTGAACGACAGTACTTCGATCCCGTTCGGCATGCCGGAAATCACGGTGGTGAAGGTCGAACGCGTCGCCGATGACGGCGGACAATCGGGGCGAGTGGTGCATATCGAACGCCCGAACGCCCGGAGGACTGGGCGGCCTGCCCCGACTGCGGGGTCATCTCCACCAAGGTGCGCCAGCGACGCACGACCCGCCCACGAGACCTGCCCCACGGCCAGGAGCCACTCGGGGTGCGCCGGCACAAACGGCAGTTCGCCTGCGCCGAGCAGCTATGCGCGCGTAAGGCGTTCACCGAGTCGGTGGCGGAGATCCCGCCGCGGGCGCGGGTGACAGGCCGGCTGTGCCGGGCCGCGGCCCGGCAGGTCGCCTCGGGCCGGTCGGTGGCCGCGGTGGGCCGCGAGTATCGGCTGGGCCGGCCGTTGGTGCACCGGCACTTCGCCACCTGCGCCGACGCCCTGCTCATCGAGCCCGAGCCGCCTGAAGTGCCGGGCATCGACGAGACCCGCCGGGGCAGGCCTGCCTGGATCAAGAACGAGACGAGCGGGAAGTGGGCGCGGACCGAGCGGTTCGAGACCAACTTCGTCGATCTGTCCGGGGCGGGCGCCTTGCTCGGCCAGGCGGTGGGCCGTACCGGCAAGGCTGTCATCGACTGGCTCAGCGAGCGCGGAACGCAGTGGAAAGCCAGGTGCGCATCGTGGCGATCGATCCGGCCGCCTGCTACCGCTCCGCGATCAAGCAGGCGCTGCCGCATGCCGTCATCGTCGTCGATCACTTCCATCTGGTCGCGCTCGCGAACAAGGCCCTGACCAGCGTGCGGCAGCGCGTCACCCGTGAGGAACGCGGACGCCGGGGACGGGCCACCGACCCGGAATGGGCCAACCGGCGCCGCCTGCTACGCGGCCGTGAGCGATTGTCGGAGCGCGGTTTCACCCGGATGTGGAACGATCTGATCGACCACGAGCCCACCGGGCAGATCCTGACCGTGTGGATCGCCAGGGAAGAACTACGCGCCCTGCCGGCCTGCGCCCGCGAGCGGGCACCGCGTCCGGTGATCTCCCAGCGGTTGTTCCGGTTCCTTTACTGGTGCGCCGGCTCCGGCATTCCCGAGTTGATCACCCTGGCCGAGACCGTCGACGCCTGGTGGCCCGAGACGCTCGCGTTCATCACCACCGGCATCACCAACGCCCGCACCGAGGGAACGAACCGGCTGATCAAGGACGCCGCCCGTGTGGCGTTCGGCTTCCGCAACCTCACCAACCAACGCCGCCGCGTACGGTTGGCCTGCACACATCAAACGATCAACATGCCAGCGGCATGAGGGTGAACATCCCCCTCAAAATCGAAGAGCCCTGAAATGACCTGCGACTTCTCACTGGTGGTGGTCGCCGAGTACGCCAACCTGCTGGAGCACCTGCGGCAGATCCCCGACCCGCGTGAGCGGCGCGGAATCAGGCACACACTGGTGTCGCTCTTGGCGGTCGCCGCCTCGGCGGTGCTGGCCGGAGCACGGTCGTTCACCGCGATCGGAGAATGGATCGCTGATGCGCCCACCCAGGTCATGACCGCTTCGGAAGTCCGGCGCGACCGTCTCAACCGTGACCCTCTACACCATCACCAGCTTGCCCACCTTCCAGGCCGGTCCCGCTGAGCCGGCCGCCTGGATCCGCGGTCATTGGTCGATCGAAAACCGACTGCACTGGGTTCGTGACGTCACCTACTGAGGAAGAAAGCTGGGGGTTATACCGGTTCAGGGCTCATTAGTCCGGTCTCGGAGATGAAGCCGTTCAGCAGGTCGGGCCGGTACTGCATGGGTTTGAGCCGGTTCTTGATCAGACCGGTGAGCTCGTCGATGCCGCAGACGGTGAAGTTGAGCAGTTTGGTGCGAAGGTTGGACCAGATGCCCTCGGCCGGGTTGAGCTCGGGGGCGTAGGCGGGCAACCGGTAGACCAGCAGCCAGTCCTGGCGGCCGGCGATCCACGCGCGCATCTGGGCGCTGACGTGCTCGGGCAGGCTGCCTGCACCAGCGAGATCGGGCCGCCCAGCTGGGCGTGCGCGGCCTGCAGCAGCGCTTGGAAGTCGGCCACCGTGAAGCCTTTGGGCTCGTGCTTGCGTCGGTGGTAGGTGCGGGTGCGGTAGATCAGCCGCGTCCGTGTCCCCGGTTTCACACAGATCAGCGCGGCGATCGAGACCCGCCCCTGCCCGCGATAAGACACCTGCAGCACCGGCGTCTGACCTCTGCGAGCCCAGGTCCTGCCCTTGGGCGGTTTCAGGTTCTGGCCGGACTCATCGGCGAAGACGAGCCGGGAACCCCAGGCCTCCCAGGTACTTTTGACGCCGGCGGCACCCGCCGCCTCCAGCCGGCGATCTCCTCCTCATCGCGCCGGGCCGCCCGGTGCGCCGGCACTTGAAACGACCACCCCAGCCGTTCCATCAGATAGGCCACCCCGCGCGGCGTGTAGCGGATGTGGAACCTCTCGGCGATCAGGGCGGCGATACGCGCGCTCGTCCAGCGCTGATCGTCCCACCCGTGCGCGATCGCGCCCTCGTCCAAGAACGCCTCCAGCCGGGCCTGCTGCTTGTCGGTGAGCTTGCAGCCGGTCCCGGCGGCGCCCTTGGAGACCAGCGCGCTCTTGCCACCCTTCAGCCAGGCCCGATGCCATTCACAGGCGGACTTGCGCGTCACGCCCAGCAGCTGGGCCACCCATGGTGGAGGGATTCCTCCGCAGAACATGTCCGCCGCCTGAAGCCGCAGCGCCTCACGCCGCTGTCGCTCCGTGCCGGACAAGCCCCCGCTTCTGTCTGAGTACCTCATGTCTCCAGGCTGTCACCTGGGCAAATAGCGCGGACAAGCGCCCTGGACAACTCGTGACGCCCAGATTTCTTCATCAGTACGCGTCCAGCCGATCGCCGAGCTTCTTGAGCGCCTTGCGGGTCTCCTCCGACGAGACCTCGCTGTAGATGTTCATCGTGACCGAGATCTGGCTGTGCCGGAGGATCCGCATCGCCACACGCGGGTGGACGTCAAGTGCGACGAGCAGGGACGCGCGGATCTTGCGGGTCGCGTGCACGTGTACCCTGCGGACCTTCGCCTTGATGATCAGTTCGGGGATCGCCACCGTCCGCCTACCGGCATTCGACTCGGGATCGGCGAGGATGAGCCCCTTGCCGGTGAAAGGGGAACCATGGGGAGTCGTGGGAACACGGAAGGGCCCGCTGATCTGGAACGCAGTAGGTCAACGGGTCGTGCGCTGAAATCGTCCAAACTGGCGACAAGGCACCGGGGTCTTACCGCTCTCGCGGCCTTGGTCGTGAAACGCCGGACTTACCTGGACGTATTGGAGGAGACCGGTGATCGAGGAAGATCCGCGGCGGTCCAGGCGTGGCCGGGTATGGCGCCACTGGCTGATGCTCGTTCCGGGTGTTGCTTTGGTTCTCATAGTTGGAGTCCAGTTGGCCGGCCGTGACGACCCGGAGAAGGCGAGTCGATCGGTCACCGCGCCGGCCGAGGAGGAGGGCGCGTCGAACGCGAGGATCATCGACAAGGATCAGCGCATTGATATTGACACCTTCGATCAGAAGGACAGCCCGTTGTGGCCGCTGATCGAGGAACTTCGAAGTGCTGCCCGTCGGAACGACTCCACGGCTAGGGGTTCCGAGAAGAAGAAGTGATGGGGCTGTCGAGCAGTCGCGTTTTCCGTTGCGGTACAGGAACGTTCAACGCCGTTCAGGAGAGGTCGTTCATCCTCGCCGTCCTGCATTGAACCGTTTGGAACGGCCCGAGGGCGGTCTCCGGTGCTGTCCAGCCTCCCGGCGTCGTGCCCGATCGCCTACGGCCTGGCACGCCAGGCCGTACCCCTGCGGGGAGGGGCGGCGCAATGCCGGAGACCGTCTTCAATGAGGGTAGCGCCGTGCTCGTCGGGTGCCCGATGGGGCGGGGAACAAGGGGGAACAGCGGGGGTCACGAGGAACGCGATCAGGGCGCCGATCTATGTTTTCGCAGGTCAGGTAAGATCGGTATCCGTCTTTGCGAGCAAGAGCCCAGGGGTTCGGATCCCCTGGGCTCGATCTCCCGAAACGCCGCTTTCCGGATCAGGGAAGGCGGCGTTCGTGTCATCGGCTGGTAATGGCCAGGCCTGCGGCGGGAACTTCTGTCGTCCTGTGTGTTCGGGTGGTCGGCCCGAGGACGGCAGTTCATTCCAACCGGGCAAGCATCAGGGATGCTTACACGCTACGTGGTGGCGCGGGGGAGGATCTGGGAGATGCACTGGTGGGACAGGCCCAGCACGCTGCCGATGTTGCGGGTGGTCCAGCCCTTGTCGATGAGAGTGCGGGCGGCGTCGCGCTCGGCCTGTTCGGCGTAGAAGTGTGCGGTGCGTGCGTCAATGACGGTCCTCAGTACGTTCGCCGCCTCCGGGTCGGCGGGGGTGAAGAGGAAGTGGCATCATCTGCCTGCGCCGGCTGCGGTCCTCGTTCTGACGTGCTCAGTCGGCGACACGCAGGCAGCGGATGCGTACGGCGTTGCGGACGGGCTTCCCGTCTTGTTCATCGGTGTACTCGGCGACCTTGACGTAGCCGTGGTCGTCGTAGATGCGTCCCAGTTCGGGACTGTCCGCCCAGTGATCCAGGGCCAGCGCGGGAGCGTTGTGCGCTCTGGCGAGACGCTCGGCCTCTTCCAGCAGGGCTGAGCCGACGCTGCGGCCGTCGGGGCCGCGCTCGGTCATCACGGTGTGGATGAACATCGATCCGCCGGGCACCGCGGTGGCGGGGATCCGAGTTGGGGTCATGGGCGCTGCGGCCAGCAGCCCGACGCACCGGCCATCCCGTTCGGCCAGGGTGATGACGCCCCGGCGCGTCCAGTCGGTGATCCTGTCGGGGAAGCCGGGGATTCGGGAGAACGGCACCGTTCCCCATTGCTCCGGGCGGCCCCGGGCGATGAGCCACGCATGGACGGAGTCCATCAGGGACAGCAGGGCCGGAACGTCATCGGTCGTCGCCGGTCGCAGTCGGGTGGAAGAGCTTGGCATTGTGGCCTCCGGGGGAGCTAAACTTCGCACGACCCTATTAATTCAACTTTCTAAGGATTAGATTGTCAAAGAAAGACAGGGTTCGGGCCGTGACCAGGGCCGTTCAGGAGCTACAGGACGCCACCGATCTCATCGATGAGCTAGCGGCCCGGCACCTCGGCATCAATCGCACTGACCTGAGGTGCCTGAGCCGACTGACCGCCCGTGGCTCGCTCACCGCAAGCGAGCTGGCGGCCGCCGCCGGGCTCACAGGAGGCGCCGCCACCACCGCCATCGATCGACTGGAGCGGACCGGCCTGGCCGAGCGAGTCCGCGATATGGCGGACCGGCGCCGCGTCCTGGTGCACCTGACTGAACAGGGCCGCAGAGCCGTTCAGGAGATCTGGGGGCCGATCGCCGCCGAAGCCCAGGCCGAGCTCCTCCGGTTCAGCATCGCCGAGCTCGAACTCATCGAGACATTCCTGCACCGCGCGCTGCACAATCAGGCCCGTCACGCCGACCGCCTGCGCGAGGGAACCGAAGGAATCTGACTGCACCGTCCCGTCCAGCAGGTCATCCTTGCCTGGACTGGCCGTCAACTATCTCCTGACGCGCCGCCTTCATCGTGAAACAACCCGTTAACCCCAAGGGGGCGGCGATCCGTGCCCGGGAGAGGGAGGAAGGGCGCGGAGACGGCACGCTGACCGGGTTCAACATCAGTGTGCCGACCCGCCTGAAGGCGAGACTCCCCGCCGGAGGCGGAAGACCTCCTTGAACTGCGCGTCTACGACGAGACGATCCGCTTTGACACCCTCATCGTGGACGGGACCACCTGTGTGGTGCGGCCCTATCCGCCCCAGGCCCGGGGAGTCGACCCACCTACCATCGTGATCAACGACAACACCGCCGCCGAGCGGCATCTCCCTGGGCCTGACCGACCGGGACATCCCGACCCTCGGCGTGATCGACCTGCCCTGATGAACAGGTGGCCGGACCGATCAGGAATCGAGAAGCACCGGTCGCCGAGCCGCGGATAACGTGACGGCCATGGACATCACCATTCACACGAGCTTCCTCCCGCATGACGACCCGGACGCCACCCTGGCCTTCTACCGCGACACCCTCGGCTTCGAGGTACGCAGCGACGTCGGACACGGCAAGATGCGCTGGATCACGGTCGGCCCTGTCGGCCAGCCCGGCACGTCCATTCTCCTGGCGCCGCCGGCCACCGACCCCGGCATCAGCGAGGACGAGCGCCGCACCATCATCGAGATGATGGCCAAGGGCACCTACGGCTGGATCCTGCTGGCCACCCGGGACCTCGACGGCACCTTCGAGAAGCTGCAGGCCGGCGACGCCGAGGTCGTCCAGGAGCCGACGGAGCAGCCGTACGGCGTCCGTGACTGTGCCTTCCGCGATCCTGCGGGTAACCTGATCCGCATTCAGGAGCTTCGCTGAGCCGTTCGGTAGTCGATGTGGCCATGACGGCCGCCACAGAGAATACGGTGGCCGGTGATTTCAGGCATCCGTCCTCGACTCACCCTCGACGGCCGCGACATCGCAGAGGTCCTCGCGATGCCGGCCGCCGCGGGCGAGAGGCGCGCACGCCGGCCGTTCACACGGCGGCGACGGGCGGCGTCCGCGTCCCGGGCGAGCCGATCACCGTCCCGGGCGAGCCGATCACCGGCCTCGCCGGCGTCGAGCAGTTTTTCGGTCCGGTGACCCGGGTGCTCGCGGACATCGATGAAAGGAGTTCTCTCATGTGTCATCCCGCATGGGGGCGCGCGCTTACCGAGGCACAGCGCCTGAACGACCTCGCGCGGTTGCGCCGCGTCCGCGACCGGATCGACCGGGAGTACGCGCAGCCGCTGGACGTCGAGGCGCTGGCCCGTGGCGCGCACATGTCGGCCGGGCATCTCAGCCGCCGGTTCCGGCTCGCCTACGGCGAGTCGCCGTACGCCTATCTGATGACGCGGCGTATCGAGCGCGCGATGGCGCTGTTGCGCCGGGGCGACCTCAGCGTCACCGAGGTCTGCTTCGCGGTCGGCTGCTCGTCACTGGGCACCTTCAGCACCCGCTTCACCGAACTGGTCGGCATGCCGCCCAGCGCCTACCAGCGCCGCGCGGCGGGCGCCGCTGAGGGGATGCCGTCGTGCGTGGCGAAGCAGGTGACCAGACCGGTCAGGAATCGAGAAGCGCCGGTCACCGAGCCGCACCTAGCGTGACGGCCATGACCTCCATCGAATCCCTCACCCTTGAGGTGGCCGACACCGTGGCCGCCAACCGCTTCTACACCGCCTTCGGTCTGGGCACTCAGGTGCGTCTGCGGGCCTCGGAGGCGCCGACGACCGGCTTCCGTGGCTTCGCGCTGTCGCTCACGGTGTCCCAGCCGGCCACCGTCAACGGCTTCATCGGCGCCGCTCTCGATGCTGGCGCCACATCGCTGAAGCCCGCCGCGAAGTCGTTCTGGGGCTACGGCGGCGTCGTACAGGCCCCGGACGGGACGATCTGGAAGATCGCGACGTCGGCGAAGAGGGACACCGGGCCGGCCCCCCAGCAGTTCGACGAGATCGTGCTCCTCCTGGGAGCCGTGGACGTGGCCGCGAGCAAGCGGTTCTATGTTGACCGAGGCCTCGTCGTGGCGAAGAGCTTTGGCCGCAAGTACGTCGAGTTCGCCACCGCGTCGAGTCCGGTCAAGCTGGCGCTGTACGGGCGCCGTGCCCTTGCCAAGGATGTCGGCGTCCCCGTCGACGGCACCGGATCGCACCGGGTCGTGCTCGGCGGCGACGCCGGGTCTTTCACCGACCCGGACGGGTTTGTGTGGGAGGCCGCGTCGCTGACAACCACGCCCTGACGTGCCACTGCTGTCCTCCTGGCCCGGCTGCCGACCGCGAGACGGCCGCCGCGCTCGCCGCCGGTCTGACCGTGGCGGATCCTTAGCATGAGATTGTCCCAATCAAGCATTACAAGAGGGGAAACCTGCCATGAAGGACACGGAGAAGTCCGCCAAGACCACCGGTGCAGCCGGTGAGAAGTTCGACGGATTCACGGATGAGGAGCGGGGCGCGATGAAGGAGCGCGCCCAGGAGCTGAAGGCGTCCGCGCGGCGCGGCCCGCGCGCGGCCAAGGCGGGCGCGGAGAGCGAGGTGCTCGCGAAGATCGCCGAGATGGAGGAGGCGGACCGCGTCGTCGCCGAGCGGCTCCATGACATCGTCAAAGCCAACGCGCCGACCCTCTCGCCGAAGCTCTGGTATGGGATGCCGGCGTATGCCAGGGACGGCAAGATTGTCTGCTTCTTCCAGAGTGCGCAGAAGTTCAAGACGAGGTACGCCACTCTCGGCTTCAACGACCAGGCCAACCTCGATGAAGGCACCATGTGGCCGACCGCCTTCGCCCTGACGGAGTTGACCGCCGCCGACGAGGCGCGGATCGGCGCGCTCATCAAGAAGGCCGTGAGCTGAGGCGGTCCTTACCTCTATCGACGGCGGCTTCGGACGGTGTCGTTCCGACTCCAGATGAGGGGCCGGAGTTCCGCGGATGCGCTGGGTGCGTTCTCGTCGGCGAGCACCTCCCTGCGGGAGACTTTGGCGACCGACACTCGCCGGTGGTAGTCATGGAAAGTCTGTACCTCGCCGTCGCTGCGGCAGAGGTCCCATCTTGGGCCGTCCAACTCGGTGTATGACATGCCCTCGTACACATGGTCACGCATCGTGGCGACGTAGACGGCCCAGCGGCGGAGCAAAGAAGCCGAGGCCCGTATGTTGAGCAGCCCGCCCAGGCGTGCCACCTCGGCGGCCCGGACATCTTCCTCGGGGCGCCACAGCCGCCACCAGGTGCCGTCAGCTCGCTGAGTGCGCCACTCGTGGACCGCCACGTCGAGGCCCCAGGTATGCCACCGGACGGTTCCGGACACGGTTCCAGGTGCGGCGAAGTGGTGGCTGAGGTGCCGGACGGTCCGCGCCGATAGATGCGTCAGGTCGGCGGGAACGAGAGCGATGGGGTCGCCTTGTTCGGCGTCGAACGGGTTGGGATCGATGAATCGCCGATCAATGATCACAACGGTTCCGGGTTGCCGTTGAAAGGACAGGCCCCACAGCAGGCGGCTGAGCAGGAGCGAACCGTGCGGATCGGAGAGGATATGCCAGGTCTGGTGGTAGAAGTTCGTGGAGAATCGCGCTCGGCTGCCCGGACGAAGCGTGATCACTCTGTAGTCCCGGCCATCGGCCCGGAGGTGGTGCCGATGAAGCTTGAGGCGGTCTCCGACCTGGCGCGTGTTGGACGGCCTGGGGCGCTTATGCTCCGGCACGGCTCACCACGGCCTTTTCCCTCCTGATCGTTGATCTATGAAAGCGTGTCGCGCGCGCCCTTCTCAACGGGATTTCAGAGGGGGTGCCGTGTCACGAGCAGAGAGCCCAGGTAGATGCGTTGTCGACCAAAATTGTCATGCCGGACGTTGACGTTCCCGCCCGGCTCATCCGCCGTTGACGCCGGCGGGGCGCGTGCCGCGTGGAAGGCACCGGAAGGGGGAGCCTGATCGCCGGGCCGTCTAAGGACGGTCAACGGCGGTCGGTCACGGTCGCCCGTGGAGTGCCCCTGGCTCAGATCGGGGTCGTTCCCCCTGGCGATCAGGCCGTTCTGCAAGCAGGAAGTCAGGAGTTCGAAGGCTGTGCGAACCCTCTACGACAAGCGGCGTGGCATCGGAGACCGTCATGCCTCGGCTCTGCGCAACCTCTTCAACCGCTACATGGTGACCATCTCGCAGGAAGCGCGGCGTCCGGTTTCTGCCAGCGGTTTTCGCAGGGACGGGGGAAAGTCTTCTCGACGCGACACGACGCGACGAAGGACAAGAGGACATGCACAAGATCTCCAAGCTGAAAGTGCTGTACTTCGGAACTCCGGTGGTTCTGATCGGCTCCCGGAACGAGGACGGCTCGGCGAATCTCGCGCCGATGTCCTCGGCCTGGTGGTTGGACGACTCCTGCATGCTGGGTCTCGGCAACAACGGTCAGACCGCGGCGAATCTACTGCGCGAACGTGAGTGCGTGCTGAATCTCGCGTCCTCTTCGATGGTCGACGCCGTCGACCGGCTCGCGCTTCTGACCGCGAAAACGGCGATACCGGACTATCGGCTGCGGCAGGGCTACCGGTACGAGCGAGATAAGTTCGGGGCGGCGGGGCTGACCGAGCAGTCGGCGGAGTTGGTGCGGGCGCCGCGCGTCGGGGAGTGCCCCATCCAGTTGGAGTGCGTGGTGGATGAGGCGCACCCGTTCGGTGGTCCGGAGACGGAGGCGACCGCCTTCCAGGTCAGGGTGGTGCGCGTCCATGTCGAGGAGGAGTTGATCATCCCCGGGACGCACTACGTGGACCCGCTGAGGTGGGATCCGCTCATCATGAAGTTCTGCGAGTTCTTCGGTGGCGGGCAGAACATGCATCCGTCGAGGCTCGCCGAGGGCTGGAACATGCCGCACAGGCTTCAGCGGGCGGTCGGCTGAGCGTGGCTCGCGGCCGTAGCCACCGCCCTCCGCCCGACCATGGTCCAGAGTGCTCAGCAACCCATTCGCCGATCACCGGCCCGCCGCCGCCAGGTCACTCCCTCATCGGTTGTCGTCGGCATACGCCACCTACAGTGGCGCCATGGCCGAAAGCACACCACCCCCAGACGGTCGCTACCCCCACGGGATAGGAAGTGCGCACCTGGCCGATTCATCGGTGCGGACTATGCCTACGACCCGCCTAACCCCAGGCACATGACCGCGCAGCGGCTTGAGGAATTCCATCGGCCGGAGCACTGGCGCTCTCTGGAGGTCACCCGCCCCGTCGCCGAGGGCGAGTTCGAGATCTCCCCGAAGTTCATGAGGCCTGGAGAGACCCTGGTGTTGGAGTTCAGGCTCGGCAACGCGGCTGGAGGCTGGGAACCTGGCTGGCGAAGCCGGGCAGTCCTGTGCGGCCTTGCACACTCGTGGATGAGGGAGGGGGCGACGCGGAGCAGGCCAAGGAGATGGCGGGAGGCTGAGGGTGACGTTCCTGCGGGGCGGCCGAGGTCCCGCGGGAATTCTCTTTTCCGAGGCCGGCCGCAAGATATGTCAGGTGATGGACTTTCTCGGTGACGGGTGCCGCTCTATAACTCGTCACCCGGGTTTGACCTGGGAGTTCATGGGACCGTTTATGCCGCCCCGTGGTGCTCGCCGATCACCTCGCCGGGCGGCGTGTTCCGTCTATGGCGCTCTCGGTCTTTTCCACCGCCGACCTTGGATAGCGTCGAGGTCATGCGGCTTCATGTGGGATGCGCGATGTGGACACACACGCCATGGCAGGGGCGTTTTCTGCCTCATCCGCTTCCTCCTCGGGAGCGCCTGCGGTCCTATGCGACCTGGTGCAACGCGGTGGAGGGCAACACGACGTTCTACGCGACACCGACGAGGAGCACGGTGGAGTCGTGGGCGCGGCAGACGGCCCCCGACTTCCGCTTCGTGGCCAAGCTGCCCAAGTCGATCACGCATGAGCGTCGCCTTACCGGCGTCGACGAGGAGCTCCGATCGTTCCTGGAGGCGATCGAACCACTTGGGCCACGAGCGCACGCCCTCTGGGTCCAACTGCCGGGATCATTCGCTCCGACCGACCTCGGCACCCTGGCGGCCTTTCTTCACCGGCTTCCCCGCTCGTACGGATACGCCGTCGAAGTCCGCCACCGCGCGTTCTTCGATGACGCGCGGTCCGCGCGGCTTCTCGAAAGGGTTCTCGCCGGCGTCAACGCCGAGTGGATCCCGTTCGACACCACCGTCCTCTTCCAGAGCCCTCCGACCAGCGACGCCGAACGAGACGCGTGGACGAAAAAACCGCGCGTGCCACGCCGGTCGATCGCTCTCACCGACCGTCCGATCGTTCGCTACCTTGGCCGGGACGATACGGCGCGTACGATCGAGGGCTGGCAGCAGTGGGTCGGCACGGTCACCGAATGGCTCCGCGAAGGCCGTTCGCCGACCGTGTTCATCCATACTCCCGACAACGCCGACGCGCTGATGCTCGCCCGTCGTTTTCACGATGACGTGCGGGCCAGGCTGCCCGAGGTCGAGCCGCTGCCCGAGCCCATGCCGGCCGAGCCGCCGACCCTCTTCTGACCGCGCCATCCTTGGTTCCATAAGGCGAGACCGTAAGGCGAGACCGTGAAACCCCTCCCCGGTCGGCGGTGACCCACGCGTGCCGTCGGGCGGGGGAAACGCCTCTCCGTCAGCGGGCGACGCCGGTGTCCGTCATTGATGAGCGATCATGTCCGCCGGTGGGTCTCCGCTGTCCGCCGGCAGACGATCGACGGCTTCGGCTGGGCGTCCCCGGGCGAGGGGTCGGCCGCCGTGGCTCTCCTCGGTCACATTCGGCCGGGCGGACGACGGCCATTCACCGTCTCCGTTGTCGACCAGGTACCGCCAGGCGCCGCGCGGACGGCCGAGAGCGGCCCCGGACCTGCCATCTGGGGGCATCCCATGGTGACGGCGGTACGGGGCCGGCACACTTGCCTGCATTACTCATATGACGTAGTTTTTACTCATGCAAGTAAGACGGGGTGGGGAAGTGCCATCCGGGAGATCCCTCACCGGCGAGGCCAGGCGCTCCCAGATCATCGCGGCGACCATCGAGACGATCGCCGATCTCGGATACGGTCAGGCGTCCTTCGCCAGGATCGCCGAACGGGCGGGCCTGAGCAGCACGCGCCTGATCTCCTACCACTTCGCCGGCAAGAACGAGCTGATGAGCGCGGCCGTCGCCGAGGTCTACGATCACATCGGGCGGTTCATGGCCGGGCGAATGGCCGGTGTGACCTCTGCCCGTGACGCGCTGCGCACCTACATCACCGCGCTGGTCGGATACATCGCGGACAATCGCTCGCGCATGCGGGCGATGATGGAGATCTTCCTCAACTTCCGCGGCGAGGACGGCGCGAGCCGCTCCTACGACGCGGGCAGCGAGAACGACGCCATCGGTCATGTCCAGCGCATCCTGCGTGACGGGCAGCGCAGCGGCGAGTTCCGCCACTTCGACACCTTCGTCATGGCGGCGACCCTGCAGCGTGCCCTGGACGGGCTGCCGTTCCTCCTGGAGACCAGGCCCGATCTCGACCTGGCCGCCTGCGCCGGGGAGCTGGTGACGCTGTTCGACCTGGCGACCAGGAACGAGCCGTGAGCGCCGGGAGACGACGGCGCACGCTGCTGCGCCTGCTGGTCGAGCTGCTCGTACCGGCCGCCCTGTACTACGCGCTGCGCCTGGCCGGGATGAGCGTCTACCTCTCCCTGATCGTCACGGCCGTGGTGCCCGCGGCCGTGGGCGCCTACGGGCTGGTCAGGGAGCGCAGGGTCGACGGGCTCTCCGTTTTCATGACGGTCATGATGGTGCTGAGCGTCGCGGTGTCGCTGATCAGCGGCGGAGAGAGGTTCCTGCTCGCCAAGGAGGGGTGGCTGACGGCCGTCGTCGGGCTCTGGTTCCTGGGGAGCCTGCGGGCCGGGATGCCACTCACGTTCCTGTTCAGCCGGCCGCTGCTGGAACACAGGTTCCCGATCCACGGCACCGGAGAGACGTGGGACGTGCTGTGGGAGCGGCTTCCCCGCTTCCGCAGGGCCTGGCGGGTCACGACCGTCCTGTGGGGCGTCGGAACCCTCCTCGACGCCGCGGCACGCGTGGTCATGGCCTACACGCTGCCGGTCGACGTCGTCCCCGCGCTCGGCGGCGCGCTGTACGCCGGTACGTCGATCACGCTCATAGTGATCGCCAACGTCTACTTCATCACGGCGGGGCTCTTCGACGGACGGCGCGCGATGTACGCGCCGCTCAACCGTGAGCGCGCCTCGCCCCTCACCATCGGTGAGACCGTCATCGAACCGCGCGAAGCCTGACGCCTCCGAGAGCACGCCGCCGGAGCCTTTCGAGCCTGTGAAGTCCCCGTCCGTTCACCTCTGCCCGAAGGAGTTCGGTCATGCCCGAGAACATCTCGCGAGACACGATGACCGGGACCGACTGCTCGTGGGACCGGCCGGGTGGGCACCGCCGACGACTCTGGAGCGGTGGGCCTCCCGGGCGGTGACGGCCGGTGTTTCCCCGCGAGAGCCGTGGACGGCGGACCCGCTTTTGAGGGCTGCCACGTCCCAGGCGGATCCGGTGTCCCGGCTCCCGCGGATCAAGGGGGCGGCCCGCCGCGTCGCGCGTCGGCCGTACCGGGCCGTCGGCCGTCGCAGGTGGGCCGCGCCGCCGGTCAGGGGTAGTCGGCGCCGGCGAAGTTGACGCGCAGCGTGTACAGGGAGCTGGAGGCGGTGATGAACAGATGATTGCGCTTGATGCCGCCGAAAGTGAGGTTGGAGACGATCTCGGGGACACCGAGTTTGCCGATCAGGGTGCCGTCGGGGTCGAAGCAGTGCAGGCCGTCGTGGGCGGCGACCCAGAGCCGTCCGGCGTTGTCCACCCGGAGGCCGTCGAAGACCCCCGCGTCACAGATGCCGAAGACCTCTCCACCGGAGAGCGTGCCGTCGTCGCGTACGTCGAAACGGCGGATGTGTTTTCCGGGGGTGTCGACGATGTAGAGGTGGCGTTCGTCGGCGGAGAAGGCCAGGCCGTTGGGACGGTTGAAGTCGTCGGCGACGACGCGCGCCCGGGTGGTGACGGGGTCGATCCGGTAGACGTGGCAGCCGTCGGTCTCACTGTCGCCCTGGTTGCCCTCGTAGTCACTGCTGATGCCGTAGTCGGGGTCGGTGAACCAGATGGAGCCGTCGGAACGCTCGACCACGTCGTTGGGGCTGTTGAACCGTCTGCCGTCGATGTGGTCGGCCAGGACGGTGATGGAGCCGTCGTGCTCGGTGCGGGTGAGGCGGCGGTTGCCCTGTTCACAGCTGATCAGGCGGCCTTGCCGGTCGACGGTGTGGCCGTTGGCGTATCCGGACGGCTGCCGGAAGACCCCGACCGCGCCGGTGGTCTCGTCCCAGCGCAGGACGCGTTCGTCGGGGATGTCGCTGAAGAGGAGGTAACGCCCCGCGGGGAAGTATGCCGGGCCCTCGGTCCACCGGCAGCCCGTGTGAAGGCGCCGCATCCGCCCGTCGCCGTTGCAACGGCGGAAACGGTCGTCCAACACCGTGAACTCTGTCTCGATACTGTCGATCATCGCGGCCTTTCAGGCGCTCGCCGGTGTGCCCGGTCGTTTCTCGGGGGTGGGGGGGCGTCTCAGGTGGTGAACTCGTAGAGGTCGTAGGCGACCATGACCAGCCGGCCGGGGGTGTCGTTCCAGCCGAGGGCGGATCCGAGCGGGCTGGTGACCTCGCGATAGCCGATGATGTCGAGTGTGGCGCCGGCGGTGCCCATCCAGAGCGCGCCCTCCTCGGTGGAGGCGAACCAGCAGGGGCCTCCGGAGTAGGCGCCCCAGATCGTGCTGAAGTTGAACGCCTGCGGTCGTCGACCGTCGACGATCAGATTGGCCTTGTCGCGCAGGGTGATCCGCCAGCTGGTCCTGTCGATCGAGTAGTACCAGAGGTTGTGGTCATCCGGTCCGACCGAGCAGTTGGCGACGAGCAGAGCGTCACCACGGACGCTGAGGTGGTTGATGCCTCGTTGGGCCTGGGGGTTGAAGACCGTCTGCGACAGGATCTTTCCCGACGGGATCTCCACCACGGAGACGTAACCGTCCTCCGAGCCGGTGACCACCCGCGCGAGCCCGTTTGAGTCGGTCACCGTCTCGACCGAGTAGACGTCGTGCAGCCCCCACGGATTGACGGGGGTGGGGTTCCTGATGTCGACCGACCGCAGGAAGGAGAGCCTCTGGCGCCCAGGGTGATAGGTCCACACGGAGAGACGGCCTGTCGAATGCCCCACGACCAGGCTGCTGGGAGAGCCCGCCAGGACGCCCTGCCCGCCGGTGGCGACCCCGAGCGAGGCGTCGTAGGCGTAGGTCTTCGCCAGACGCAGGTCCGACCACCTGCCGCTCGGCGAGACCCACAGCGCGATGGATCCGTCGTCGTTCGAGGTGACGATCGCCCGGGGCCCCAGGGGCGTGAGCATCCGTACCCCCTGAAAGGCCGGGCTGTTGACCGCCTCGCTGATGAGCGGGCCGGTCAGGTTGGAGGTGGTGAACCTGAAGATGGTCATCGACCCGTCCCAGCGCCCCACGGCGAAATGCTCGGAGTCCAGCCAGGCCAGGGTCTGCGCCATTTCGTAGGTGGTGCCGTTCGGGGTGATGGGCAGCGCCGTCGCGGGCACGGGGCGCGCGGGGAACCGCATCCCTCTCCGTGCGAGCTCCTCACTGGAGCGGACCACGGGAGGCGTCGGCGGGGACGTCGTTTCCGCGGCCCTGACGGCGCTCCTCGCCCTGTCGGCGAAGGCCGGTGCCGCGCCGGACATCACTCCCGACGCGGCGATCCCCGACGCGACCCCTGCCGCGGTGAGGCCGCCTTTCAGAACCGATCGCCGGTGCACGTGATTGTCCTGACTGCTTTCAGAAGACTTCATGCGATATCACCTTTCGTCGGAATGCTTCTGTTGTCCTCGATGCGGTTGGGGCCTCTCAGGGCCGATCCATATCCTCACAGCCGTTCCTGTGAAACCGCGAATCACGGGGTCCGCCGGTGGGCCGCGGGAGAAATGAGGGGCTTATCTGATTTTCTGGGATATCACCTGGACCAGATCCACCAGGCGGGGACCCCAGCGAGATGCGATGTCGTCGTTGAGTGCGACGATCCTCTTGTCGCGCACCGCGGAGATTTTCCCCCATCCCGGACGGGCGGCGACGGTCGCGGCGTTCTGCCCGCAACAATTGGTGTCGGCGAGGAAGATGATGTCCGGATTCGCCGCGACGACGTTCTTGACGGAGAGCTTGGGGTAGCCGGACCCCTCGGAGTCGAACTTGTCCGCTATGTTTCTGAGCCCGAACATGGCGTAGATCGATCCAATGAAGGTGTTGGAAGTAGCGGAATAGTAAGTGTTGTCGAGTTCGTGATAGTAACTCCGTACGGTGGCCGCCTTCGTGGTCCGCCGGACGATCTCGTCGATACGTCGCCGCATGGTCGACGCGAGTTTTTCCGCCCCCTCCTCCCGCCCGGTCTCCGCACCTATCTTCTGGATCTGCCGGTAAACGCCTTCGACGTCCTCCGGGGCCGGCTCGATCAGCACCTTGACGCCCTTCGCGGTGAGAGCGGGGCCGACACTGTTCATGCCTGAGGCGGGAGTGCGCTCCGAGAGGATCACTATGCTGGGCCGGTAGCTCAATATCTGATTCAGATCCGGGTTGAGACCGGAGAGCTTTGAATCCCTCCTGTTCCGGACCTCCGGCGGGTAGGTGGAGTGCTCGTCCACACCCACGACCTCGTCCCCCGCGCCGATCTGGAAGAGAATCTCCGTGGCGGAGGGGGAGAGCGAGACAATCTTCTCCGGCTTCGCCGTCGAGCAGCCGCCGACGAGCGAGACGGCCAGAATGACGATGAGCGTGAGAACCGAGGCCGGCCCCCTCTTCAGGGAGGCCGCGCCGTGTGCCGAAAAACCTTCGCCGGGGCCGGCAGGGGGATGGGGGATCATTTTTTCTGCACTCCTCTCTCCGGGGTCCAGGTGAAACCAGGGGGAAGCCTCGTTTCCACGGTTATCCCTTTCGCGGATCTGAGCTGGCCGAGGGTGAGATTCCGTGCGTCTGTCAGGTCTGCGGAAGAGAGATCCGCCTGCACCAGCGTGGCGTCCTTGAAGTTGGCCTCACTGAGGTCCGCGTTATGTAGTATCGCCCCGCTCAAATCGGTTCGGATAAATTTTCCGAGAGGGGCGGAGGCGTCCGACATCGTCGCTCCTCCGAGCTTTGCGTCGGTGAAGTCCGTACCGGGGAAACGGGCGTTCGACAGGATCGCCCCCTGCAGTTGCGCCCGTATAAGTTTCGCTCTTCCGAACCGGGAGTTCGCCATCTTGGCGCCGGTGAGCACGGCGTCCGTCAGGTCGGCCTTGGCAAGCACCGCGCTCTCGATCTCGGCCACGTCGAGGTTCGCTCCCACGAGCACCGCGTTCGGCAGGTTCGCCTCTGTCAGGATCGCCTTCTTGAGCTCGGAGAAGGAGAGGTTCGCCTTTCCGAGGTTCGCCTTCGCGAGGCGGGCGTAGGTCAGGTCCGCGCCTACCAGGTGTGCTTTTCGGAGGTCGACCACTTCCGGCTGATCGCGTATCAGCCGGCGGCCGATCACGCTCAGGGCCGCCTGCGTGTCGAGGCCGGGATGAGTGGGAGATCTCTTCTCCGGCCCGGAGCGAAGCTCCTCCGTTTTGACGCGAACAAAGGCGCACAGTGCTTCGATGACCACCGGTTGATCGCGTTCCGAGTCGCTGGCCACTCGCTCCAGGGTGTATATGCCGCTGAGCCGGACGGTGAGCGCCCGGGAGGAAAGCTGGTTCACCGCCTTGGTGAAACGCTCTGTGATCTGACTGTCCTCCGCCTGTCTCAACTGCTCACGCGCGACTTTCACCGCGTCGGAAGAGGTCTGCACCGACCCTCCGGCGAAGATCAGGGCGCCGGCCGTCGCAAGGCCGCTTATCAGGGATCCGGTTGCGGTGAACCAGTCGAGGAACGCGCTGTGCCGGCGGTTTGACGGTGCGCCCGTCTCGTTTGGTTGAGGGGCGTTGGCGGGTGGCCCGGACTGGACTGCGGAAATGGGGCGGATGCCTGCCGGAGGCGGCTCCATTCTTCCGCGTAGCATCTGCTTAATCCGAGAAAAGACTTTTTGGGGGGCTTTGTCCACATTCTCACCGGGGGGCACCCTAGCGCATAAGATCAATTTATTTCGTTGTCTTTAATACTGACACTTTCGGGAGCGCCTTGCGATGATGTCGAGAGTTTTCTATTTCATTTGAGGTTGTCCGAAAAGGAAGGGCTCCGCTGACGTGCCGGCGTTCCCCTCCGGCGTTCCGGCTGCGGCCGGGGTGTGGACGGAGGTGCCGAGGTCATGTGCCGACGACATGTCATCTCTAGCGGTATGGCCGTTTTTGTTCTGGTCGGCCTGATATCGGCCCCGGGGACTCGGGCTGTGGCGACCTGTGAACGGTCGCCGCCCTCCCCGGCCTCCCCGCGGGAGTGCCGGGCGGCGCGCCCCCGTCCGACCGGTTATTCGACTTCCGGGCCGGGGACCGCGTAGCCCGGGACGGACGGCCAGCGGACGGTGAGCACCACCGATTCCTCTTCGGCGTACCAGGAGTGGTCGACGCCGTGTCCCCAGACCACGTAGTCGCCTTGTTTGGTCAACAGCACGCTGCGTCCCGGGAGCTCCACCCGGAAACGGCCACTGATCAGTATGAGCAGTGCGGTACGTTTCTCGCCGATGACCCATTGCGCCCGCTCATCGCCACGAGGATGCACACCCCATTTGATTTCGACGTCATCGCTGTGCCGGACGTCGTCGGCCGGCTTGAAGTGCCCGAGTAGCCAGCCGCGATCACCGGCCGCGTCCACGTCAGCGCTACCCACGTATACGTTCTCCGTCACGAATCGTGACATTAACACGGTGTCCATCCGACCTCATCGCCTTCGCTCAGGAGGTACGGCGCCTCGGGTGACATGCCCTGTGGAGGTGGATGTGCCGTGGTGAGAACCATCTCCCGCCCTTGCGGTTCCCTGTCGGGATCAGTCAAGATCTTGCCCGTTGCGACGCGAAAGGCGGGGATTCACGTGAAACGTCTGTCTCTGGTGCTCGCGGTTGTGGTGGCGGGGGCGCTCGTTCCGGGAAAGCTGCAGACGGGGGTCGGGGTCACCGGGGTCGATGTCAGCAACTGGACGGGAGAGGTCGACTGGGCGGCCGTCTCCGGAGACGGCGCCGCGTTCGCCTTCGTGCACGCCTCCGAGGGGCTGAACTACCGCAACCCTCTCTTCGCCGTCCAGTACGGCGGGGCCGCCGAGGCGGGGATGATCCGGGGCGCCTACCACTTCGCCCAGCCCCATGAGTCGGGCGGCGCGGAGCAGGCCGACTTCTTCGTCGACAACGGCGGCGGCTGGACCGCGGACGGCCAGACCCTGCCGGGCGTGCTGGACGTGGAGAACAACCCCTACCGGAACAGGAACGGGCTCAACCACTGCTACGGCCTGAACCGGCGGCAGACCATCGCCTGGGTGACCGATTTCACCCGGCGGTACCGGCTGCGGACGGGACGGGACGCGATCATCTACACCACCACGGACTGGTGGCGGACCTGTACCGGAAACTCGGCGGTCTTCGGCGGCAATCCCCTCTGGCTGGCGCGGTGGGGGGACGAGCCGGGCGAGCTTCCGGCCGGCTGGCCGCGGCAGAGCTTCTGGCAGTCCGCCGACAAGGGGGAGCTCCCCGGCGGGCAGAACAGCTTCAACGGCACCCTGCCGCAGCTCAAGATGCTCGCCCAGCCACCTCCGGAGATCGCCGCCGCGGGGAGGGCGGCAGGGAACACCTACGTCCTGACGGTCCTCAACACCGGGAAGGACCCCGCCACCGGGGTCACCGTGACCGGCCGGGTCTTCGGCGGGCAGAGAATCGTCAAGGCCGGGCCGTGGTGCCGGTTCAGCGGTACGGCGGTGCGGTGCACGATCGCGAGGCTGGCCTCGGGGGAGCGGCTCAGGCTGAGGTTCGTCACCAAGCCCGTCAGGCCCGCCAAGCCCGCCAAGGCGGGTAAACCGAGTAAGCCGGGTAAGCCGGTCAGGTCATACCGTACGCGAGGTCTGACGATCAAAATCGGTACAGTGAACCTCACTATGATCCCTAAATCACGATAAATCCCCTTAACACCCCTAAAGTCGTACACTGCCGGGCAGTGCCGGGCAGGGCCCGCCGAGGAGGGGCCTGGGCGCGTGAGACGCCACTGTTCGGGGTGGCCGGTGTGATCGAGGCTCCGGCCGACGGCCTGTGTGCTCCAGGTCAGCCGAGCCGGATGACGCCCTTGGAGACCTTGATCTTCCGGCGGGACAGGGCGCCGGTGGCCGGCCCCTTCACCACCGAGCCTTCGGAGATGCGGAACCTGCTGCCGTGACAGGGGCAGTTGACGGTGCCGCCGCTGACGGTGGCGACCGTACAGCCCTGGTGGGTGCAGACGGCGCTGAAGGCTCGGAAGGAGCCCCGGGTGGGCTGGGTGACCACCCACCTGCCCTTGATGATCTTTCCTCCGCCGACGGGGATGCTGCCGGTCCTGGCGAGTACGGTGGCCGCGGCCTCCTGGGCGGCCTCCGCCGGGCGTATCCACGCGGCGGCGGAGGCCATCAGGCGGCGCAGTCGCCCGGCCGACCGCCGGCCGGGTCAGGGCGGCGACCAGCAGGAGCAGCCCCGGGACGCCGGGCGGCAGCCCGTCCAACGGGAAGGACGGGAGAACACGAAGGTGCGGCCCGCGCCGGACGGCGCGGGCCGCACCTTCGACAGGTCGGGACAGACCTGTGAGCAGGTCAGGACAGCTTCTTGGAAGCCTGGTCCGCCCGGTGCTCTGCCTTGCGGCCCATCTGGTCGGCCTTGGAGTCGATCTTCGACTTGGCCTCGTCCGTCACGTCGGAGACCTTCTCCGCGCCGGCCCGCGCCTTCTCCGCCGCCCACTGCGACGCGTCGGACGCGTTCTCCTTCATCGCCTCGGTCCACTGGTCGGCGTTCTTGCGGTACAGCGCGAAGCCGACCGCGCCGATCGCGATCCCGGTGAACAGCAGGAGCATCGGCCATTTCCGGGATCTGGCTCGCGGCGTGGGATCGATCTTGCTGGCCGCCTGTGACAGCAGCGCGCTCACCTTCGGCGCGATCTGCTCCTCGACCGAATGGGCGGCGGCGTCCAGCTTGGGCGCCGCCCACTCCCGGGCGATGAAGAGCCGGTCACCAGCCGTGCCACGGGCCTGGTGGGCCACTTCGCGGGCCTGTCCGGCCATCGGGCCGACCCGCTCGGAGGCGAGATCGGCGGCACGGGCGACCTGAGCCCTCATGTGGCTCAGCCGTGTGTCCGGAACCACAATCACGTGGCGCTTTCTAAATAGTGCAAGAGGCACGTTAACCTCCCCAGTCGTCGGGGCCCCGTTGCCACCCCTTCCCGCTCGAAGGCGGCTCAATCATTACCGGTCGTGGGAGGATGCTAGGTGGACCGGCTACGGCCGCAGCCATCAGAACACTATGAAACAGCACGTTGCAGAGGCTTTAGCCAGCGACCTGAAGGGGGAGCCCGATCGTGGCTGAGAAGTTGATCGCCAACCTGAACACCAATCGCGGTAGCGTGAAGATACAGCTCTTTCCGGATCATGCGCCCAAGACCGTGCGCAACTTCGTCGAGCTCGCCGAGGGGACGCGCGAGTGGGTGCACCCGGAGACGGGGGAGAAGACCACCGCCAGGCTCTACGACGGCACGGTCTTCCACCGGGTCATCGACAACTTCATGATCCAGGGCGGTGACCCGCTGGGGCAGGGCATCGGCGGCCCCGGTTACAAGTTCGACGACGAGATCCACCCGGAGCTGTACTTCAACCGTCCGTACCTGTTCGCCATGGCCAACGCCGGCATCCAGGGCGGCCGTGGCACCAACGGCTCGCAGTTCTTCATCACCGTGGTGCCCACGCCGCACCTGAACGGCAAGCACACCATCTTCGGGGAGGTCGTCGAGGGCCAGGACGTCATCGACGCCATCGCCAAGACCGACACCGACGCCCGTGACCGCCCCACCGACCCCGTCGTCCTGGAGTCGGTCACCATCGAGCGCGTCCAGGGCTGATCGTTTCGGGCGGTGACCTCAGCGCGGAGGTCGCCGCCCGAGCGTGCCGTGCCGTACCCCAACCTCGGCTCACCGGCGCGAATGCTCAGGATCATGAATAGGCTGGCAGTCTGTGGATAACAGCACGGTCGAAGGGGCCAGCGACACGCCATGACCACTCAGCCACCCAGCGAGTCCGAAACCGCCGCCGTTCCCACGTGTTACCGGCACCCGGGTCGTGAGACCTACGTGCGCTGCCAGCGCTGTGAGCGGCCCATCTGTCCCGACTGCATGCGTGACGCCTCGGTCGGCTTCCAGTGCCCCGAGTGCGTGGCCCAGGGCAACAGGACGGTACGGCGGGCACAGGCGGTCTTCGGCGGCCGGGCGGTCACCACGCCCCGGGTCACCTGGGCCCTGCTGATCGTCAACATCCTGGCCTACGGCGCGGAGATCCTCAGCCCCGCCAGGGTGCTGGGCTACTTCATGATGGACTCCGGCTCGGTCGCCGTCGGCGAGTGGTGGCGCCTGATCAGCGGCGCCTTCCTGCACGCGCCGCCGGGCGGCAGTTTCTCGATCACCCACATCATCTTCAACATGTGGGCGCTGTACGCCATCGGCCCGGAGCTGGAGCGACGTCTCGGCTCCTCGCGCTTCCTGGCGCTCTATCTGCTCTCCGCGCTCGGCGGGTCCGTCGCGGTCTACCTGTTCGGCATCAACGCGGTGGGGGCCTCGGGAGCGATCTACGGTCTGTTCGGCGGGCTCTTCGTCGTCGCCAGGAAGCTGGGCTACGACGCCCGGGGCGTGCTCTGGCTGATCGGCATCAACGCGGTGCTCACCTTCGTGGTCCCCGGCATCAGCTGGCAGGGCCACCTGGGCGGTCTGCTGACCGGTGCCGTGGTCGCGGGGATCTTCGCCTACGCCCCGCCGAAGAACCGCGACGCGGTTCAGTGGGGAGGCTGCGTGGCGCTGCTCGTGGTGCTCGTCGCGCTGGTGGCGCTGCTGCCGCCGTTCGCCTACCAGGCCTATCTCATGACCCGGGGCTGATCCACACCCTGATGCTTCCCCAGGGTGTGGATAAACGCTGTGGAAAAGCTAGCGCCAGCGGGTGGACAGCACCACGCCGAAGATGATGAAGACGAACCCGACCAGCAGGTTCCAGTTGTGCAGGGAGACGATACCGGGCGCGGTGGGTGCGATGTAGTAGACGGCGATCCATAGGATCCCGACGATCCAGGAGGTCACCATGACCGGCGCCAGCCAGCGGGGGCTCATCTTGACCTGCTGGGACGTCTGCGGCGGCGTGTAAACCGCCTTCTTACGAGTCTTGGACTTGGGCACTGGGTTCTCCTGCGTCAACCCTGCGCGATCCGGATCGTGCGCAGGCCATGTCAGCTAGCGTAATCGCTGGTGAGCGAAGACCCGAGTAAGAATAGTCGGCACACCCCGGACATGGCGATCCCATAGGGGGCCATCACAGGGCAAACCTTGGATCAACGCCGCGATCCCTACCGGGGTGGAATGATTCATCGTCATTACCTTGAACCCATGAGAGCCGCGCTGAGAGCTTTCGGGGAGCTGGGCGTCACAGCGGGGGTGATCCTCCTGTTCTTCTGCGCCTACCTGCTCTGGGGGACCGGCTCCTACACGGCGCGGCAGCAGACGTTGCTCCGCGAACAGCTCCTCGTCGACCGTGAGCGGCCCCTCACCGAGCAGAGGCAGGGTCCGGCGGGGCCCGGCAGGGTCCGGCTGGGCGGGGCCCTGGCGCTGCTCAGGATCCCCAGGCTCGGCGCCGACTACCAGTACGCCATCGTGGAGGGTGTCGGCCGGGAGCAGCTCAGGATGGGGCCCGGTCACTACCCCGGCACCGCCATGCCTGGAAAAATAGGAAATTTCGTGCTGTCTGGGCATCGGACCACCTACGCGGCGCCCTTCAACCGCATCGACGAGCTCCGCCGGGGCGACGAGATCGTGATCGAGGCCCGCGAGGCCCGCTACACCTACCGGGTCACCGGCACGCGCGCCGTCGACCCCACCGAGCTGGACGTGGTCGCCCCCGTCCCCGGACAGCCCGGCCGCATGCCCACCGACGCCTGGATCACGCTGTCCACCTGCCATCCGGAGTACTCGGCCGCCCAGCGGCTCATCGTCTCCGGCGAGCTGGCGAAACGCGAGGAGCGTGGCCAATGAGGACGAGGAGTTCCACCATGTACGGCTGGATCTGGCGGCTGCTTCCCGGTTCCCTCGCGGTCAGGGTTTTCGTCGCGCTGGTACTGGCCGGGCTGGCGGCGGCCGTACTCTGGTATGTCGTGTTCCCTTGGCTCGAACCCCGCGTCCCACTCGACCACGTCACCGTGACCCGATAGGTGACCCGGCAGGTGGCTCGATGAGAGTGGCCCGATGACCCGCGTCCTCGTCGTGGACAACCACGACAGCTTTGTCCACACCATCGTTCAGTATCTCCGTGAGCTGGGCGCCGCCTGTGACGTCCGCGATCGGGACCACGTCGTGGTCGGGGACACCGCCGGCTTCGACGGGGTCCTGATCAGCCCGGGGCCCGGCAGCCCGGAGGACGCCGGGGTGAGCCTCCCGCTCGTCGGCCACTGCGAGGTCCTCGGCCTGCCGCTGCTCGGCGTCTGCCTCGGCCACCAGGCCATCGCGGTCGCCCACGGTGCCACCGTGGCCCGGGCCCCCGAGCTGATGCACGGCCGTACCAGCCCGATCACCCACGATGGGCGCGGCGTCTTCGCCGGCGTGCCGTCCCCGGTGACCATGACGCGTTACCACTCGCTGGCGGTCATGCCCGAGACGGTTCCGGAGACTCTCCAGGTCACAGCGGTCAGCGACGATGGTGTGATCATGGGACTGCGGCACCGCACCGCGCCGGTGGAGGGCGTGCAGTTCCACCCCGAATCGGTGATCTCCGAACACGGCCGCCTGCTGCTCGGAAACTGGCTTGCCGGAATCGTGTAACGCCACCGCCGTCCTGGACGACTAACCAGTGAGCCCTTCCGCCACCGCCCCCGAGTGGCGGAGGGGCTCATCGCCGTGCCGTCCGCGCGGCCCCGGAGCGGAGAGCCGCGCGAGAGCCCCGGTGACCGGCGGTGGAGAGCCTGGAAAACGAGGAGGACCCCCACCCGTCCGGTGGGGGTCCTCCTCGTCGGGTCGGTGGCGCTCAGCCCATTTCGCCGTCACCGGGCGGGTTGTCGACGATCGGGCCGTCGGTCTCCGTCGGCTCCGGCTCGGGCTCCTCGGTGGCCGTCGGCTCCTCGGTCGGGTACGTCGGCTCCTCGGTCGGCTGCTGAGGCCGTCCGCTGGAGACGGTCAGAGTGATCGTGGTGTTCGGCTGGACCCTGGCACCCGCCCCCGGCGTCTGGTTGAGGACGATGCCCACCGGCATGTCGCTCTCCTGCTTGACGACGTTGGTCCTGAAACCCGCCTCCCGGAGCCTCTTCATGGCGTCCTGCACCGTGAGGTTGACCACACTCGGCACCTCCAGGGCCTCCGTGGGAATGTAGATCCGGACCGTACTGTCCTTGGCGGCCTTCCTGCCGGCGGCGGGATCGGTCTGGAACACCTTGCCCTGCGGGCCGCCGGACGGCTTGGTCTGCACGCTCACGTTGAAGCCCCGCTCCTTGAGCGCGGCGGTGGCCTCCTCCACGCTCATGTTGAGCACATTGGGCACCTCGACCTTCTCCGCGCCCTTGGAGACCTTGAGCGTGACCTCGCTCTTCTGCGGGACCTCGGTGCCGGCCGCCGGGTCGGTGTCGATCACCGTGTCCTTCGGCAGCTTTTCGTCGAACACCTCGACGATCTTGACCGTCAGTTTGAGGTCCTCAAGCGCCTTGGTCGCCGAGGCCACGGTCTGGGTGGCCAGCGAGGGGATCTTCACCTTCTCCCCGGCCGAGGTGTCGCCGGGTGAGCTCAGGAACATGTAGCCCACGCCGATGAAGGCGCCGATGATCAGAAGCGGGACCAGGATCCACGCGGCGGTCTTGACCGCGGTGTTGCCGTTCTGCTGCCGGCGACGGCCGCGCTCGCCCCGTCCGCCCTCCTGCCCGCCGTACTCGTAGGCGGGGACGGCGGTGGTGCGCTGGGTGGCCGGGCCGCCGGCGGCGTCCTGCTGCTGCATGGTGCGGGTGGCCGCGCCGTAGTTGTTGGCCAGCGCCATCGTCTGGGCGTCCATCGGCATGCCGGACATCGCCCGCTGGATGTCGGCCCGCATCTCCCCGGCGTTCTGGTAGCGGTGCGCCGGGTCCTTGGCCATCGCCTTGAGCACGATGGCGTCGGCCCACTTGGGAATGTCGGGGTCGATCTGTGACGGCGGGATCGGGTCCTCGCGCACGTGCTGGTAGGCGATCGCGACGGGGGAGTCGCCGGTGAACGGCGGCTGCCCGGTCAGCAGCTCGTACAGCACGCAGCCGGTGGAGTAGATGTCGCTGCGGGCGTCCACCCGCTCGCCCCTGGCCTGCTCCGGAGAGAGGTACTGGGCGGTGCCGATCACCTGGGCGGTCTGTGTCATGGTCGCGGCCGAGTCGGCCATCGCGCGGGCGATGCCGAAGTCCATGACCTTCACGTCGCCGTTGCGAGTGATCATGATGTTCGCCGGTTTGATGTCCCGGTGGACGATGCCGCCGCGGTGGCTGTAGTCCAGCGCCCGCAGGATCCCGTCGACCAGCTCGGCCGCGCGCTCGGGCAGCAGCCGCCGGTCGGCGCGGAGCAGATCGCGCAGTGTGCGGCCGTCGACGTACTCCATCACGATGTACGGCACCGGCGCGCTCTCCGCCGTGTCCTCGCCCGTGTCGTAGACGGCGACGATGGACGGATGGTTCAGTGACGCGGCGGACTGCGCCTCTCGACGGAAACGGGCCTGGAAGATGTGATCCCTTGCCAGGTCCGCGCGGAGGGTCTTGATGGCGACGATCCGATCCAGCCGGATGTCTCGGGCGCGATAGACCTCGGCCATGCCGCCACGCCCGACGACGCCGTCAAGCTCGTAGCGATCGCCGAGGCGTCGGGGCTGAGTCATTTCCTGCACTGTCCCTTACCGTTCATCTTGGGTGCCGGTGAGCTCTTGGGCCACCGGTGTCCATCATCGACCCCTTGCCGCATCACGTCTCCTCGTTCGGCTGGTCCGTGTCGCCGGATGAGGGAGTGGTGCTCGGCGTGAGGCTGGGTGTCGCCGACGGGGTGGTGGGCGTCGGGGTCGGAGTGGACGGACTGGGGCTGGGGCTGGGCGATGGCGACTTCGTCGGCTGGGCGCTGGGCGTGGCCGATGTGCTTACCGTAGCCGACGGCGTGGGCGTAGGGCGGAGTGACTTCGTCGGTGAGACAGGTGGTCTGGTCGTCACCGGCTTGGGCCGGCTCGGCCGGGCCGAGGGGGTCCTGCCGGCCGGGCTCGCCGGGGTGACCGGTTCCCCCTGCCCGATGTCGCCGGTGCGGTCCGCCAGGTTCTGGAGCACCAGTGTGCCCAGGCTGAGGGTGGCGGCGCACCCCGCGACCGCGGCGACGATCACCGTCGTCCGGCGGAGCCCCCGGCGCCGCGTGGCTCCCCGTACGGTTTCCGCCGATGCCGATGCCGATGCCGGGACCGGGGACATCGGGGTGATCGGGGAGGGGGCCCGGCCCGGCTCCCCGGGCACCGCCAGGACCGGGGCGATCTCCGCGGGCCACTGGACCGCGGGCTCCGCCCGCCACCCCGCGGGGTCGGTGAGCATGGCCAGGTCGGCGGCGGCCGCCGTGGTGAGGGAGGCGCGCAGCGCGTACGCCCGCGCCGACAGCTCCCCGGCGCCGCCCGGCCGTAGCCCGGGATCCTTGGACAGGCACGCCATGACCAGATCGCGCACCGGTCGCGGTACGTCCTCGGGCAGCGGCGGCGGGACGTCGCCGATGTGCATGAGCGCGATCGCCACCTGCGTCTCGGCCCTGAACGGCGGGCGCCCGGCAAGGCACTCGTAGGCCACAACGCCGAGGGAGTAGATGTCGGTCGCGAAGGTCAGCCGCTCCCCGGAGGCCTGCTCAGGACTGAGGTACTGGGCGGTGCCGAGCAGGACGCCCGTCTGGGTCACCGGCGCGGCCTCCAGCGCCCTGGCGATACCGAAGTCTGTGATCTTGATCACACCGGCCTCGGTGACGAGCAGGTTGCCCGGCTTGATGTCCCGGTGGATGATCCCCGAACCGTGCGCGGCCCGCAGACCTCTGGCGGTCTGGTGGATCACGTCGAGGGTCACCTCGGCGCCCAGCCTGCCGTCGCGGGCCAGGATGCTCGCCAGCGACTCGCCGGGAACCAGCTCCATCACCAGGTAGGCGACGCCGTCGGCCTCGCCGTAGTCGAAGACCTGGGCGATGCCGGGGTCCGCGAGTCCCGCCGCGATCCTGGCCTCCATCCGGAACCGGTCGCGGAAGGCCGGATCGGCCGCCACATGCCGGCGCAGCAGCTTGACCGCCACCTCGCGGCCGAGCAGCTCGTCCCGGGCCCGCCAGACCTCACCCATACCGCCCGTCGCGATCCGCCCCAGCGGGCGGTATCGGCCTCCGAGCAGGGCGGTCATCTGCCCAGCACCGCTTCCATCACGCTCTTGGCGATGGGGGCGGCGGTGTGACCGCCGGAGGCGTCGTCCCCGGCGCTGCCGGACTCGACGATGAGCGCGAGAGCGACCTTGGGGTCGTCGGCGGGGGCGAAGGAGATGAACCACGCGTGCGGAGCCCTGCCCTGGGCGGTCTCGGCGGTGCCGGTCTTGCCGCCGACGGACACCCCCGGGATCTGCGCCGCGCTCGCGGTGCCGTTGTTGACGACGTTGACCATCATCTCCTGGAGCTTGCGCGCGCTGTCCTCGCTCATCGCGGTGGAGAGCTCGGTGGGGTCGGCGCCGTCGATCTCGCCGCCCTCCGCGTCCGCGATCCTGTTCACCAGGTACGGCTTCATGACCACGCCGTTGTTGGCGATGCCCGCGGCGATCATGGCCATCTGCAGCGGTGTCATCTGGTTGCTGCGCTGCCCGATCGACGCCTGGGCGAGCGCGGCCTCGTCCTCGCGGGGGCCGAAGTCGCTGGCCGAGACCGACATCGGGATCTCCAGCGCGTCACCGCCGATGCCGAACTTCTCGGCCTGGTCGTGCACGGCGTCGTAGCCCAGCTGCATGGCGATCTTGCCGAACGGGGTGTTGCACGACTTCTCCAGCGCGAACGACAGCGTCACCCGGCCGGAACCGCACGCCGCGCCACCGTAGTTGGGCAGGTCGGCGGTGGTGTTGGGCAGGTCGAGCACCTGAGGGGCGTCCACCTCGGTCTGCGGGCCGACGGTGTCGTCGCTCTCCAGATAGGCCGCCATGGTGACCACCTTGAAGGTCGACCCCGGAGGGTAGGTCCGTTCGATCGCCCGGTTCACCAGCGGCCGGTCCTCGTCCTTGTCGAGTTTACGGTACGCCTTGTTGACGTCTTCCTTGCTCGGCTTGGAGAGCGGGTTGGGGTCGTAGGTGGGGATCGAGACCATCGCGAGGATCGCCCCGGTCTTCGGCTCGATCGCGACCAGCGCGCCCTTCTTGCCACTGGCGCCCAGCGCCCGGTAGGCGGCCTCCTGCGCCCTGGGGTTGATCGTCAGGTCGACGTTGGCGCCCTTGGACCGCTTGGCGGTGAACAGGTCGATGCTGCGCCGGATCAGCAGGTCGGCGCTGGTCCCGTTGAGCAGGCGGTTCTCCGCCCGCTCCATGTCGCGCTCGCTCTCCGGCGCGAAGAACCCGGTGACGGGCGCGTAGATCTTGCCCTCGGGATACCGCCGCTGGAAACGGAACTTGTTGTCGCCGGTGTCGACCGACTCGGCGAGCACCTTGTTGCCCGCGGTGATCCGGCCGCGCTCGATCTCGTAGCGGGCGAAGAAGTTGCGGGTGTTGCGCGAGTCGGAGCGGAGGTCCTCCGCCCGTACGGCCTGCAGGTAGTTCACGTTGATCATGAGCAGGCCGAACATGAGCAGGCAGGCGAGGGCCGCGCGCTTGAGGGGACCGTTCATCGCTGGAACACCTGTGTCATTCCTTCGTCCTGGATGGCCTGGGGCGGCGGCTTTCTGGCCGCATCCGACATCCGTACCAGCAGCGCGATAAGGATCCAGTTAGCCAGCAGCGCCGAACCGCCCTGGGACATGAACGGGGTGACCAGGCCGGTCAGCGGGATCAGGTTCGTGACGCCGCCGACGATGATGAAGACCTGCCAGGCCAGGATGAACGACAGGCCGCCCGCCAGCAGCTTGGAGAACGGGTCGCGGGCCGCGATCGAGGTGCGCAGGCCGCGCTCCACCAGCAGGGCGTAGACCATCAGCAGGGCCATCAGCCCGGTCAGGCCGAGCTCCTCGCCGGTGGCGGCGAAGATGAAGTCGGAGAAGGCCAGCGGGATCAGCTCGGGGTGCCCCTGGCCGAGGCCGGTGCCGAGCACGCCGCCCTGTCCCATGCCGAACAGGCCCTGCAGGAGCTGGTAGCTGCCGCCGGGTTTGTCATAGAGGAGGGGGTCCTCGGGGTTCAGGTAGACCGTGAAGCGGTCCTGCACGTGGGTGAAGACCATCCCGGCCAGGATCGCGCCGCCGACGAAGAGCAGGATGCCGATCAGCACCCACGAGGTGCGCTGGGTGGCGATGTAGAGCATCGCGATGAACGTGCCGAAGATCAGCAGCGAGGAGCCGAGGTCCTTCTGCAGGACCAGCACGCCCAGGCTGAAACCCCAGGTGATGAGGACCGGGCCGAGGTCGCGGGCGCGGGGCAGATCGATGAAGAGCAGCCGCCGCCCCGCCAGGGCCAGCACGTCGCGCTTGGCGACGAGGTAACCGGCGAAGAAGACGACCAGCGCGAGCTTGGCGAACTCGGCCGGTTGGAGGGTGGCGCCGCCCACCCCGATCCAGATGCGGGCGCCGTTGATCTCCTTGCCGAGGAACGGCAGCAGCGGCGAGATCAGCAGGGCCAGGCCGACCGCGCCGGCGGTGTAGGTCAGACGCTGCAGCGCGCGGTGGTCGCGCAGCACGATCAGCGTCACGGAGAACAGCACGACCCCGACCCCGGTCCACAGCAGCTGGTTGCTGGCCGACGCCCCCGGCAGGGGGGCCGACTCCAGCCGGTAGATGACCACCAGCCCGAGGCCGTTGACGAGGGTGACCAGCGGCAGGATCAGCGGGTCCGCCCAGGGGGCGAACCTCGCCAGCACCAGGTAGGCGGCCAGCATGAGCCCGCCCAGGCCGAGGCCGTAGGTGAGCATGCCCGCGGGGACCTGTTTGTCGATCGCCAGCCCCACGTTGGCGTACGCGCCCATGACGATCACGACCGCGAAGGCGAGCATCGCCAACTGGGCCACCCGCCGTTTGGCGGGCAGGGGGACGGGCTCGGCGCTTGGGGTGCTCATGTGTCTACTTTGTAGGTTCCGGGGTTGCGGTGCCGGTCGGTTGAGGGGGCTGCTTGTCTTTCCCGTCGGGTTTCTGCGCGGGCGCCTTCAGTTCGGCGATCTTCTTCAGACCGGCGTCGACGCTCAGGACGGGGATGCCGTCGCGGACCTGCCCCTGCTGGAACGCGCCAAGGTCCGAGACCGACTCCGTGGTGCTCCGGGCGACGTTGAAGAGCTCGAAGGGACCGAGATTGGTTTTCACGCCCTGGAAAACCACTATCTCATCACCTTTCGCCCCCACAAAATATTGATCTTCGAGCCACTGATTCCCGAAATACCACCCTAGGCCGCCACCGACGAGGACGACGCCCCCCACGGAGATCAGAAGCGGCCACAGTCGGCGGCGTCTGGCCGGCCGCCCTGTGGCCCTGGCGACCGGCCCCTGGAGTTCGTCGTCCGCGATGACGGGTTGCGGCATGGTGACCGCGCCCGCGTGCCCCGCCGGGGCGCCCGGTGCCTGGGAGACCGTCCGCGTCGACCCCGCGGCGCCCACCACGGCCGCCTCGAAGGGGAGGGCGGCCGTCTCGTCCACCTCCAGGACGTCGGCGAGCACGCAGGTGATGTTGTCGGGGCCGCCGCCCTGGTTGGCCAGATCGATGAGCGTGCGGACCACGGCCTCGGGGTCGTCGATCGTGGAGAGCGTCTGGTGCATCGCCTCGGCGGTGACCACCCCCGACAGCCCGTCGGAGCAGAGCAGGTAGCGGTCGCCTATCTGCGCCTCGCGTAGGGACAGGTCGGGCTCGACCTCGCCGCTGCCGTCGAGCGCCCGCAGCAGGATCGACCGCTGCGGGTGGGTGGCGGCCTCCTCCTGGGTGATCCGGCCGTCGTCCACCAGGGACTGCACGAGGGTGTGGTCGTGGGTGATCTGGTAGAGCTCCCCGGCGCGCAGCAGGTACGCGCGCGAGTCGCCGACGTGGACCAGCGCGACCCTCGTCCCGGACCAGAGCATGGCGGTCAGGGTGGTGCCCATGCCCTTGAGGCTGGGGTCGCGCCCCACCATCTGGTGCAGGCGGCGGTTGGCGTCGCGGACCGCGGCCTCGATGGCGCCGAGCAGGTCGGCTCCCGCTGTGTCCTCGTCGAGTGAGGACATCGCGGCGATGGCGACCGAGCTGGCCACCTCGCCGTGTGCGTGACCGCCCATGCCGTCCGCGACGGCGAGCAGGCGGCCGCTGGCGTACGCCGAGTCCTCGTTGCCTTCGCGGAGGAGGCCGACGTCGGAGCGGGCGGCGTAACGGAGTGCGATGGTCATTTGCGCAATTCGATGACGGTCTTGCCGATGCGGATCGGAACACCGATCGGCACCGGCGTCGGACGGGTGACTTTAGAGCGGTCGAGGTATGTTCCGTTGGTAGAACCGAGATCTTCCACGATCCACTGACCGTCCTGGGGGAAGAGCCGGGCGTGCCGGCTGGATGCGTAGTCGTCGCTGACCACCAGCGTGGCGTCGGTCGCCCGGCCGATGGTGATGGGCGTCTCCGAGAGGGTAATGGTGGTGCCTTGCAGGGGGCCACCCGTGACGACCATCTGCCGGGGCTCCCCCTTTCTGGATTTGGCCGCGGGTTTGACGGGCTTGGGGCCTTTACGGGCGGGGACGGCCGGGGCGGTACGGGATCCGAACAAGTCTGTCCGGATCACGCCGACCGCGGCAATCACGAAGAACCACAGCACCGCTAGGAACGCCAGGCGGATCAGCAGTAGCGTGAGCTCGGACATGGACCGTTTGTTTACCTTTAATCGCGCCGGAAAACCAGAGTCGTCCGCCCCAGCGTCACACGAGTGCCGTTCTGGAGCTCGACCTGGCGGACCGGCTGGCCGTTGACGAAGGTGCCGTTCGTGGAGCCGAGGTCGACGAGCATGACCTGTGGACCCTCCACCCGCAGCTCGGCGTGGTGCCGGGAGACTCCCGGGTCGACCAGCCGTAGATCACAGTCGGTGCCCCTGCCGAGCAGCGTCACCGGTGTGGTCAGGTCGTAGGACCGCTGCCCCTGCGGGTCGTCCTGGGTCGAGACCAGCAGCCGTGGACGGCCTCCGAAGGCGTGTGGCTTGGCCGTCGGCACGTCGCTCACCGGCTGGCGGATCTCGTCCTGCTCGACCGTCGCCCCGCGGATCACGCCGGAGCGGATCCTGAAGAGGCCGACCGCCAGGTCCTCCGCGATCTCAAAGCGCACCCGCACCGGTCCCACGAAGGAGTAGCCCTGTTCCTTGGCGTACTCCCTGGCGAGGTTGGCCAGCTCATGGCCGATGCTGTCCGCGTAGACCGTGAGGCGGTCGTTGTCCGTCATGGACAGCTCGACCACGAAGTCGTTCGGCACGAGCGTGCGCCCCTGCGCGACGATCGCCGCCCTCTCGTCCATCTCCCGCTGAACCGCGCTGGCCACCTCGACCGGCTGAAGGTCGGATTTGAACGCCCGCGCAAAGGCCCCCTCAACCAGACCTTCGAGCCTTCGCTCGAAGCGCTGAAGGACTCCCACCGGGTCCCTCCCTTCTTCAGTCTGTGTAGGTCACGGCCGCTTGGGGCTTGCTCCTCGCTCTCTCGCACCCAGCTACTCCGCTCCGCGTCTAGGAGGATCGTATCCGGGTTCGTGGGCATCGGCTGATCCGTGCTAATCTTTCGAGCGCACCCAACAAGGGCGGGTGGCGGAACGGCAGACGCGCACGGTTCAGGTCCGTGTGTCCGAAAGGACGTGAGGGTTCAAATCCCTCCTCGCCCACTCACAGTGAGCCCTGGTCGCGCGTAGGCGCACCGGGGCTCTGTCGTTTCCCCGAAAATTTCGGATAATCCGGACGCCGCGGGGGCCGCGCGGGGGTTCCGGCGCGGCGTGGCCGATCATCGGTCACGCTGGGCGTCCGCTCCGCCGTGGACCGGTCTCGGCCGCCGCGTCCCGGCTTCCCCGCCGGTGCGGTGGATCTCCGGGTTCGGGGTCTCACGTGCGCGATCGGTTCCCGGACGCCTGCCCGGCGGGCGGGCTCCCGGCCGCCGGTTACGCTGACAGAGAAACCGGGGCGGGAGGGGGGGCTCCCCTCCCGCCCCGCGTGTTTCATCCGTCTAGCGTTTAGCGAGGGCCCGGACGTCCAGCAGCTCGCCGAGCAGGTCGGTGAGACTCACCATGCCGACCACCGTGCCGATCACCTCACCGTCACCCCCCTCACCCCCGGGGCTCCCGGCGATGTCACCATCGTCGCCGTCGGTGACGAGACCCACGTGGGCGTGGGCGTCCTGCAGGACGGAGACGGCCTCGGGGATCGTGGTGTCCTTCCGCAGCCGGGGCAGCGGACGGGCCAGCTCCGCCGGGCTCGCCCCCGGCCGGACCAGCGCGTCCCTGACGTGCAGCACGCCCAGGACGTCGCTCGGCCTGCCCGAGTTGACCAGCAGGCGCAGGTGCCCGCTGTCGGCGGCGGCCCTGCGCACCTGGGCCTCGCTGGCGTTCCCTGTCACGCAGGTGACCTGCCCGATGGGCAGCATCAGCCGCTCGACCGGCTGCTGGTGCACCCGCAGCGCCCGGGTGAGCAGGTCGTGCTCGTCGCGGTCGAGCAGGCCCATCCGGCCCGACTCCCCGACCAGCATGGCCAGCTGGACCGGGGTCCTGGTGGTCGCCAGCTCGTCCCTGGGGTGCACGCCGAACAGCCCCAGCACCGCGTTGGTCAGGCCGTTGAGCGTGGCCAGCACCGGCCGGACCACCCAGGTGAAGCCGCGGAACGGCAGGGCCAGGCACATCGCCGCGATCTCCGGGTGGGTGAGCGCCCAGGACTTGGGAGCCATCTCGCCGACCACCATGTGCAGGAAGGTGACCAGCGCGAGCGCGATCACCAGCGAGACGGGGACCCGCAGCGACTCGGGCGCGCCGACCGCCGCGAAGACCGGCTCCAGCAGGTGCTCGATGGCCGGTTCGGTCACCATGCCCAGGCCGAGGGAGCAGAGCGTGATGCCGAGCTGAGCCCCGGCCAGCATCAGGGACAGCTCCCTGCCGCCGCGTACCGCGGCGCGGGCGGCGATCCGGGTCAGCCGCCCGCCCCGGCCCGCCAGATCCTCCAGGCGGTGCCTGCGGGCCGAGATGACCGCGAACTCGGCGGCGACGAAGAAGGCGTTGCAGATCAGCAGGGCCACGCCCAGCAACAGGGCTCCGGTCGTGCTCATCGTCCGTTCACCACGCTCCGCGCGGTCATCGCCGACTCCTTCTCCTCGTCCGGGCTCTCCTGGCCGGTCGCGGGAAGTGCCAGCCGTACCCACTCGGGGACCCTGCGGTGCACCGACAGCACGGTCAGCACCGCGTCCGCCCTGTCCTCGCCGTCGTTTTCGAGAGGATCGGTCTCCAGGGTCAGCGTGACGGCGACCCGGTCGTCCGGCTCGGCCATCCTGCCGAGGGTGGCGAGGACCAGGCCGGCGACGGTGTCGTAGTCGTCGCTCTCGGGGAGCGACAGCTTCGTGGCACGCTCTACCTCGTCGAGCCTGAGCGTGCCGGGCAGGTCCCAGGTGCCGTCGTCGTTGGCGACGACCCCGGCGGGCTCCGGGTCGTTCTCGTCGATCAGCTCACCGACGAGTTCCTCCGCGAGGTCCTCGATGGTGACCACGCCGGCGAGGCCGCCGTACTCGTCGATGACGCACGCCAGGTCGTCGTGGGCGGCGCGCATCCGCTCCAGCACGACCGGCAGCGGCAGCGAGTCGGGCACCAGCAGCGCCGGGCGGGTGATCTGCTCCAGCGGGCCGTCGGTCAGGCCGGACCTGAGCAGCTCCCGCACGCCGGTGACGCCGACCACGTCCTCGCCGTTGTCGTCGCAGAGCACCGGGTAGCGGGAGTGGCCGTGCTCGCGGACGGCGCCGAGCAGGTCGGAGATCGGGCGCTCGGCGCGGAGCAGCACCACGCGGGGGCGCGGCACCATGACATCCTCGGCGGTACGGTCGCCGAACTCCAGCGCGCGCTCCAGCAGCTCCGACAGCCTCGGGGGCAGGTCGCCGGCCGTGGCCGAGTCGGAGATGATCCGGGACAGCTCCTCGGGGCTCGCGCCGTGCTCGACCTCCTCCACCGGCTCGACGCCCACCCGGCGCAGCAGTCCGGTGGCCGCCGAGTCGAACAGGCGGATGATCGGACCCGCGACCTTGAGGTAGAGGATGGTCGAGCGGGACAGGAACTTGGCCACCGGTTCCGGGCGGGCGATGCCCAGGTTCTTGGGGGCGAGCTCGCCCAGGACCATCTGGATGACCGTGGCGATCGCGACGGCCAGTGCCACCGCGATGCCCGGCACCGCCGCTCCGGGTACTCCGGCCGACTCCAGCAGGGGGCGGATCACCGTGGCGATGGCGGGCTCGGAGATGAAGCCGACCAGCAGGGCGGTGACGGTGATGCCGAGTTGCGCGCCCGACAGCATGAACGACAGACGCCCCGTCACCTCCAGCACCCGTACGGCCGCCGCGTCACCGGCGTCGGCCTGCTCACGCAGCACACCCCGGTCGGCGGCCACGAAGGCGAACTCCTGGGCGACGAAATAGCCGGTGGCGAGAGTGAGGAGAAGTACGGCCAGCAGGCCGAGAGCCGTGTTCACCGGGCGGCTCTCCCGGTCGGGTCAGTGGCTCCCGTGCGTTCGCACGGGCAGGTACTCCACGGGTCCGGAGTGGACACGATCATCCTTTCGGGCAGAGGTCGTCCTCTACCGTAACGATCCACGTGGGGGTCGATGTTTCCAGAACGGCCGACCGCCCCAATATTGGTTGGTACGCACCTATCTGTGTACTTTTCCCGGGGAAAACCTGGCGGACACCTCTACGGGCGACGGAACCACGACGTAGCGTCGATAATGACGGTCTCATTGTGCGTTCGAGAGGTGGCGGGGATACGACGTGGGTGACTGGACGGAAGACGACGATCGCACCCGCGCGCTGCGGTCGCCCACCCCGGGACCCGTCCCGTCGCGTGCGGCCGGACAGCCCGCCCACCCCGCGCGGGGCCGCGAGCGGCCCGCCGACGAACCGCTCGCCGGGGAGCGGCCGGGTGAGGCGCGTCCCCGGGGGAGCTCGCGGGTCTACGGCAAGCCCAGGGAGGGGTCCCGCCCCGTCAAGCCGCTGCCCGGTTCGGCCACCCGGCCCGCCGGATCCCCCGGGGGGCCGTCCGGTCCCTCGGGCGGCCCCCCGGGAAACAGAGGAGGGTTCCGGATGCCGAGCTGGCGGCCGAAGCGGCCCGGCCGGCTGGCGGTGCGGATCCTCATCGGGCTGCTGATCGTCCTGCTGGTGCTCGCCGTCGGCGGATACTTCGTGATCAACTCACGGATGAAACGGATCGACGCGCTCGGCGACTACGAGGGCCGCCCCGCCGACACCCCGGGCACGAACTGGCTGCTGGTCGGCTCCGACAGCCGGGCCGGTCTGACCAAGGCGCAGCGCAGGAAGTTCGCCACCGGCCAGGCCGTCGGCCGCAGGACCGACACGATGATGCTGCTGCACATCCCCGACAGCGGCGGCCGGCCGACCCTGGTCAGCCTCCCGCGCGACTCCTACGTGCCGATCGACGGCCACGGCCGCGGCAAGCTGAACGCCGCCTACGCCTTCCAGGACGGCGGTCCCAAGCTGCTCGCCAAGACGGTGGAGAAGGTCACCGGGCTCCGGATCGACCACTACATGGAGATCGGCTTCGGCGGCTTCGTGGGCATCGTGGACGCCATCGGCGGTGTCGAGATCGACGTCAAGCAGGACATCAAGGATCGTAAGGCCGGTATCAATCTGAAGAAGGGCAAGCAGGTGCTGGACGGCGGTACGGCCCTCGGCTACGTCCGCACCCGTGCCACCGGCGCCATCCCCGACTTCGAGCGGACCCAGCGCCAGCGCCAGTTCTTCTCGGCCGTGGTGAAGAAGGCCGCCAGCCCGGGGGTTCTGATCAACCCCTTCCGCTCCGTCCCGCTCGCCCTGAGCGCCACCGACTCGGTGGCGGTCGGCGAGGAGAGCGGCGCCCTCAACCTGCTCTCCCTCGGTCTGGCCATGGGGGACAACCCGGTGACCACCGTCGTCCCGGTCGGCTCCCTGCCGACCATCAACGGCGAGGCCGTCGTGCAGTGGGACCGTGCCAAGGCCCTGCGCATGTTCGAGGCCCTGGCCCAGGACAGACCGGTCCCCCCGGACGTCCTCGGCAAGTAGCCGCCCCAGCCGTCCCACAGCCCGGGGGGAGGGTCCGACGCCGCCGAGTCCGGCGACCTGGCCACCGGGCCGTCCCACGACCCGGGGGGAGGGGGCCGGCCCGGCCCGCGCGCCGCCCGAGGCGCTCCCCGTCCCGCCGTGCGCGAGGAGGGACCGATGGCGGCGCGCCTCGCTCCCCGTCCCGCCGTGGGCGGGGAGGGGGCTCAGCCGGACGAGATGCTGCCCGCGACGGCTCCGGCCATCACCGCGGTCATGACGGCGGCGTTGACGGCGGCGATCGCCTTGGCGACGGCCTCACCGGCCCATTCGCCCTCGGTGATCTCCTTGATGCGCTCCTTGCTCGCCCCGGGAAACGCCTTGCGGTCGATCTTGGCCGCGTGCAGGACGGCGATCAGCACGGCGACCCGCTCGTCGGGCTCGGCCCCCGACAGCACGCTCTGGACGCGCTCGCGGATGCCCTGCTCGACGCTCGGATCGCGCTCCGGGTAGCGGGTGCTGGGGAAGACGCCGAGGATCTTGCGCTGCTCCTCGCCGAGCACCCCCCGGCCGGCCAGCCCGGACAGCAGGCGCTTGCGGAGCTTGGACGAGTGGAGCCGCTGCACCCACCAGTCGGGCTTGCGCTTCTTGGGATCCGCGGCGATCCGGGCGAGCGTGGCGTCCAGTTCCTCGTCTCCGAGGGGTGTGGGATCCAGGACGGTGACCTTCTTGTCGGCCAGGTCGATCCTGCCGTTGATGGCCAGCTCGGCCAGGAGGGAGCCGCCGAGCGCGGCGTCCAGCTCGGACGAACCGACCAGTTGCCTGCCCTCGACCTCGCTGTAGGCGAGCAGCAGGACTTCCTCGGCGATGATGGTCGTCATCGCTCGACCCTATGTCGTGAGCGCTCGCGCGGCGCTCACCCCGTGGGGCCGGGATGTCCCCGGTCCCCGGACTATCACCGTCCGGTGCGGGCGCCCCGGGTGACACGGGCGCCCTGGCGTGACACGGGTGCTCCGGCGCGGCGGGCGCGGGTACTCGGGTAGGTCGGTGAGGCGCGGCCACCGTGGGCCTTGAGAGAATGGTCTGTCATGAGCGTCTCCAAGGAACTCCACGCCATCGGCCGCCCCCTCGTCGACGTCCAGCTGGCCCATCCGACGGTGGCGGGCATCGCGAGGGGAGACCTGCCGGAGCCGGTGTTCCGGTCATGGCTGGAGCAGGACTACCTGTTCCTGCTGGACTACGTGCGGGTCTTCTCCCGGCTGGCCTGGCAGGCCCCCGACGGCCATTTGGGTGATCTGGTCGACCTGGCCCACGCCACCTTTCACGAGGAGCTGAACCTGCACCGCTCGCTGTCGGCCGAGTTCGGCGCCGACCTGGGCGGGGTGAGGAAGGGGCCGGCCTGCGCGGCCTACACCTCGTTCCTGCTCGACTCGGCGGCCGACTACGCCGACGGTCTGGCCGCGCTCTACCCCTGTATGTGGGGCTATTCCACCCTCGGCCGGGTTCTCGCCGAGAACCCCCCGGCTGAGCCGCGCTACCGGGCCTGGGTCGACACCTACGCCGCCCCGGGGTTCGCCGAGCTGACCGAGCGCATCGCCGTGATGATCGACGAGGCCGCCCCCGACCCCGCCCGGGCCGCCAAGCTGTTCAGTGAGGGAATGGCCCACGAGATCGCCTTCTGGGACGTGCCCTGACCCGGTCCTGCCCGGCTCCCCGGCTCTGCCGGGTCCCCGCTCTCCCCCGACCCCGCGGGACCCGACCCCGCGGGACTCGACTCCGCCGAGCCCCAGCCCCAGCCGGCCGGGGTTCCGCCTACTGAGCCCACGGCGGCAGGATGGTCCGGCCGTCGAGGGTCGCCTTGATCCCGGCCGAGGTGCACACGGTGCCCTCGGCCCGCTCGGTCCGGGAGTCGTTGCGGAGCGAGAACGGGGTGTCCGGCGCGACGATCAGCGCGTCTCCCGCCCCGGCCACGTGCTCCACGCCGCCGAGGGTGCCCACGATCCGCCCGGACCGGACGACGAACACCTCCTCGCGATCCACGATGTGCTCCTTGCCCGCCGCGCCGGGGGCCATGTCGAACGACCAGACGGCCAGTTGCGAGGAGCCTCGCGAGGGCACGGCGAGTGAGCGCATGGTGATGCCGTCCATCTCGAAGGCCGGGGCGCCGGCCAGATCCGCGGTGGTCATGAACCCTCCAAATGGTAAATCTGATTGACTGTCCACCAAAAGGTAAACCATGTTGTCTTTATCGTCAACGGGGAGGCCGGGGAGGCGTGCGGACGGTTCCGGACCGGTGGCCGCTTGTGGACGGGGCGGGGGCGATCGGGCCGCTCCGTGCGCCGCCCACCGGCGGACTTGGAAGAATGGGGCCATGACTGTTCCTGAGGTGGAAGTACACGCGGTGCCTGAAGGCGCGTTCCTGCTCGACGTGCGCGAGGACGGCGAGTGGCGGGCCGGGCACGCGCCCGAGGCCGTCCACATTCCGCTCGGCGAGTTGCAGGCCCGGGTCGCCGAGGTTCCCAAGGACGCGCCGGTCTACGTGGTCTGCCGCAGCGGGGGCCGTTCGGCGAACGCCGCCGCCTGGCTCAACCACGTCGGCCGGGACGCGATCAACGTCGGCGGCGGCATGCGGTCGTGGCATTTCGCGGGCCGGCCCATGGTGGGCGAAAACGGCCGGGACCCCTTCGTCGCCTGAGGGATATCTCGTCACATGGGCAACGTCTTGCCAAAAAAGGAATAAGTGACATAATCCTGACGAATTGTCTACCGCGGGAGCTCGGGCGGAACCGGGCTGAGAGGGCGGAACCACGTGGAGGGCCGACAGGGCCTCGCTCGTGACGCGCCGCCGACCGCATGAACCTGTCCGGGTAATGCCGGCGTAGGGAGCGCGTCATGACGCCCGACGTCATCGATTCCAAGCATGCCGAGGCCCCCCTCACCCTCGACCAGGCCCCGCCGAAGACCCTGGGCATGCTCGACCAGGGCGCGTTCTGGGCCAACCTGGGGGTCAGCCTCCTCGGGTTCTCCTTCGCGCTCTTCCTGATCAACCCATTGGGCGACGACAATCCGCTCACCCTCACCGCGGCGCTGGTCGCCGCCCTCGTCGGCAGCCTCGTCGGCACCGCGATGGTCGGCCTCGCCGCGGTGCCCGGAGTGCAGACCGGCCGGCCCGCGATGGTGCTGCTCCGCGGGCTGTTCGGCGCGAGACTCTCCTACGTCCCGACCGTGCTCAACATCATCCAGATGATCGGCTGGGGCGCGTTCGAGCTCTGGGTCATCGCGATGGGCGCACAGGCGATCTTCGGACGGTCCGTCCCCTACGCGGTCTGGGCGATCGCGGCCGGGGTGCTGACGACCGCGCTCACCATCTACCCGCTGGGGGTCATCAGGCTGCTCCGGCGGTTCGTCACGGCCGGCGTGATCGTGTCGATGGCCTGGTTCGCGGTGGTCTTCCTGCGCGACACCCCCGTCCAGACCGGTGGCTCCTGGGACGCCTTCGCCCCGGCCGTGGACTTCGTGATCGCCCTGTCGGTCTCCTGGGTGCCGGTCGCGGCGGACTACGCCAGGCACTCGCGTTCCAGCCGTGCGGCCTTCACCGGCATCGTCGGCGGCTACACCGTCGCCCAGGTGGCCTGCCTGGCCGTGGGCGTCTACGCGGTGGCGCTCGCCGGTCACGGCGCGGTGCAGAGCCAGCCGACCGCGGTGTTCGCGCCGTTCGTCGCGGCTCCGCTCGGCGCGCTGTTCTTCGGCATCCTCGTGCTGCGCGAGACCGACCAGTCGTTCGCGAACGTCTACTCCACGGCGATGTCGCTGCAGAACCTCATGCCGAGGGTGGACCGCCGCGTCTTCTCCGTGGCCATCGGCGTGCTGACCACGGGCGTCGCCCTCGTCGTGGACGTGAACTCCTACGGCGCCTTCCTCAGCATCATCGGCGCTGTGTTCGTGCCGATGCTCGGCGTGCTGGCCGTCGACTACTTCCTGCTCGGCCGCGGCAGGAACTGGGACACCTCCCAGAACGCCCCCTCCCGCTGGCTCATGGTGATCCCGTGGGCGCTCGGCTTCGCCACCTGGTGGCTGCTCGCCGCCCCCTCCCAGGTGGCCTGGTGGGCGGCGATCTGGAACGGTGTCAGGCAGGCCGTGCGCTTCACCCCGCAGCCGTGGATGAGCGCGGCCGTGGGCGCCTTCCTCGTCGCCGGCCTGGTCACGCTCGTCCTGGGGGCGTTCCGCCGCCGGTAGCCCCGGGCAGGGCGGCCGGGCGCCGGCCCGGTCACCGGGTGCCGGGGGAGGAGCCCCCGGTGGCTCCCTCGACCCGCAGCAGCCGCTCCTTGGCGGTCGCGCCTCCCGCGTAACCGCCGAGGACGGCCTCGCTCTCCACCACCCGGTGGCAGGGCACGATCACACAGACAGGGTTGCTGCCCAGCGCGTTGCCGACCGCCCGCAGCGCCCTCGGCCTGCCGATCCGCTCGGCGATCTCGCGGTAGGTGGTCACCGTCCCGTACGGCACCGCCAGCATCATCTGCAGCACGGTCCTGGCGAACGAGGTCGCCATCTGCAGGTCGACCGTGGTGGTGAAGGCGCGGAGCCTGCCGGAGAAGTAGGCGTCCAGTTCCCGGCGGACCGGGTCGAGCCGCCGGGGGTCCGGCCCGATGAACGAGCCGATCTCCCTGCTGACCCGCTCGAACACGATGTTCTCGTCCTCGTAGCTGCAGGCCACCACGCCCCGGTGCGTCACCGCGAGGACCAGCCGTCCCACCGGTCCTTCGAGCGTGCCGAAGGCGATGTCGGGATGGGTTTTCCCTATGTAGGTGGGCGAGGTCACCCGTAGCAGTGCGTCGAGGTCGCCGGATGACATGGCCCCACCCTTCCGTGTCCAGGCGTGTGGTGACCGCAGCGTATCGGACGGATCCCTCAGGTGAGTGTCAGCACATGCGGACGAAGTGCCAAGATCAGGCCGGTTGACACGGCACTATGGGTGTGTGGGTGACGACAGAGCCGATGGTGACGAGGGCATCGCCCGTGCGGTCGTCGCCGGTGCGCCCAACGCGATGGTCGTCTTCGACCGTGATCAGGCGGTGCTGGTGTGGAACCCCGCGGCCGAACGCCTCTTCGGCTGGTCGGCCGACGAGCTGCTCGGCCGTCGCGCCCCGGTGATTCCCGAGGAGCTGACGGCCGAGCACAACGCGGTCCTGGAACGTGTCCGCACCGGCGGCCGGGTCTCGCTGCGGACCAAGCGGTTCCGCAGGGACGGCAGCCTGCTCGACGTGCGGGTGGACACCGGCGCGCTGCGCTCGGAGGCCGGGGTGCTGCTCGGCTACGTCAGCGTCTATCACCTGGTCCAGGACGACGAGTCCGCCCAGGACCGGGTCGTCCGGCGGGCGCGGCTCGTCCGCAGGCTCACCGACGTGGTCGCCGACATCAACGCCGCGCGGGAGCTGCCCGCCGTGCTCGACCGGATCGCGGCCAGCCTCACCGAGCTGACCGGGGCCGACGCGGGCGGTTTCGTGCTCATCGAGGGGGACCGGCTCCGGCTCGTGGCCAGTCATCGGCTTCCCGAGTCGCTGCGCGACTCCACCGGCGACATGCGTACCAGCCTGGTCGGCAAGCTGCTGCGCACCGGCAGGACCGTGATGCTGGAGACCGGCAACCAGGCCCGGCTGGACGAGCTGGTCTGGTCACAGCTTCCCGGCCTGCACACCATCGCGCTCGGCCTCGCCGCGGTGGGCGGGCGGCCGTACGGCGCGCTGTACGCCCTGTTCGCCAAGCACAAGGCCGGTCACGTGGAGCTCGAACTGCTCGAACTCCTCGCCGGCCACGCCGGGATCGCCGTGGGCAACGCCATGGCCTACCAGGAGGCCGTACGGCAGCGCGCCCACGAGCGGGCGGTGTTCGACGCCAGCGCGGACGGCATCGCGGTCCTCGACGACCAGGGCCGGGTCATCCAGTGGAACCCGTCGGCCACCGAGCTGACCGGGTTCACCGCGACCGAGATGATCGGCGGGCCGCCGCCGTTCCAGCTGCCGGAGCCGGGTGACAAGCTCACCCTTCAGCTTCCCTCCGGCGCCTGGCTGGACGTGCTCTGCGCCGAGATCGTGGAGACCGGTGAGATCGTGGTGGACTTCCGCGACGTCACCCGGGCCAAGGAGCTGGAGGAGGCCAAGGACCTCTTCCTGGCCACCACCAGTCATGAGCTGCGCACCCCGATCACCGTGGTCCGGGGGTTCGCCGGCACGCTCGACGCGCGCTGGGACAACATGACCGACACCGAGCGCCGCTCGGCCGTGCACATCATCGCCGAGCGGGCGCGCTCTCTCGGCCAGCTCATGGACAACCTGCTGCTGGGCTCGCACGCGGGGGCGGGGGAGCTCACCCTCAAGATCGAGGGTCTTGACCTCGGCGAGCTGCTCCGGGCCGCCACGCTGGGTCTGCACGATCTATCTGATTTGCACACAGTTGAGGTGAAAGTAGCCCAAAACCTACCCCCGGTCTCCGGGGACGCTCTGGCCACCGATATCGTGCTGGGCCAGTTGCTGGAGAACGCGTTCAAATATTCACCGGACGGTGGCCTGATCAAGGTCGAGGCGTGGCCGGAAGGTGACTGGGTGGTGGTGGTCGTGGACGACGAGGGTGTGGGCATAGCTCCGGCGAGCCGGGAGCGTATCTTCGAGCGCTTCGTCCAGGTCGACAGCGGCGACCGCCGCCGGTTCGGCGGTGTCGGTCTCGGGCTGTACATCGTGCGCAGCCTGGTCCGCGCCCAGGGTGGGGAGGTGTCGGCGCACCCCCGTCCTGGAGGCGGCACCCGGATGCGATTGCTCCTGCGTATTGCCGACACGCCGGGGGCTCTTACCTGACCGACACGCCGAACCGGTAACGAGCCGGTAACGGATGAGCTGATCTATTGTCGAATGTACACAAGCTGTAATCGACGTTCGGTTTCTAAGGCTATCTAACGGGGCATTTCGGTCGTACTGGGGTGTGTTCCTCAGGGGGAACAGGGATACGGGGAGGTGAGTGCGTCGAGCGTCGTGTTGTTGCCGTATGCACCGTCCAGCGTCGCTGTCGCACGCCAACGCCTCTGCTCTGACCTGCAGGAATGGGGTGTCTACGAGACCGCCATAGACGACGCGGTTCTCGTGGTGAGCGAACTGCTGAGCAACGCGCTCCGGCATGCGCATCCGTTGCCGTCCGGTCAGATCAGAGTGGCGTGGCGGTGGACCGACGAGCACGTCGAGGTTGCGGTGAGTGACGGTGGCGCCGCCACCGAACCGCGCGCCGGACGGCCCACGCTCTCCTCACTGGGAGGCCGGGGGCTCGGCATCGTCGAGTATCTGGCCACCAGTTGGGGTGTCAAGCACGAGGGGGAGATCACCACGGTCTGGGCGGTGGTCACCGCCCTCGGCACGGTGAGTGACGGTCACGTCTCCATCCCCGAGCCCGCCCTGCGGGAGTGCGGATAGCCGGTTCCGACGCGGAGTGCGACGACCGCGCGCCTCCGCCTCACCCGGCTCCGCCTCCCCGGGGAGACAGGCTCCGCCCCGCCTCACCCGAGCCGGGTGAGGCGGGGCGAGCTGCCTCCTACTTCCGCCCCACCGCTACGACGGCGAAGCGACGGCGGTCTCTCGCCGCATGTCGGCGTGTCACACGATCTGGATGGCGACGACCTTCGGAGGGCGGTTCGGGAAGGTGATGTCGTGCCAGCGATCGATCCTCACCGAGTCGCCGTTGGCGTCGTAGTAGATCAGGTCGTTGTTGCCCGTGGAGATCCGGTCGACCCACCATCCGCCGAAGTCGGTCTTTCCGCCGTTGGCGTAGCAGTCGACGCTCTGGCGGCCGTTGAGGTGCGACCAGATCTTCAGGAAGTTCTCGCCGCCCACGCATTGGACGTGGTCGATGGCGAAGGCGGGGCCGGCCGGGATGGTGACGGTGAAGGCGGCGGTCGCGGCGAGTGCCACGGCCATGGAACGGATGTTCTTCTTGCTCTTCGAGATCACAGACTCTCCTCCTGCGGAGACCGGCGCGCACGGCCCCGGCCCTGTTGGTGACGTCGCGTCCTGACGGAACGGTGCTTCGCCGGGCCGGCGGACGGCCGACTGCGCACCGGAGCGGTCCCTCGCGGCCGCGTCTTTCCGTGACGCGATTGGATGGGTCCGGTGACTCAAAGTAATATCACTCTTTGTTCGGCCAACGCTCCGGACACGAACCGCCGGGCCGGAGCATCACCCGATCGTGGCGCTCACGCGCGGCCAACGAGCCGTGTGTCCCCCGATATGGCCGTGTGTCCCGATATGAAGGACTACTCAATCGGCGTCAAGCCGCTCGGCGGCGAACCCGATCACCTCCGCCGGAACCCTCAGCGGAGCATCCGCCGGGAACGTCCCCGGCATCCGGGCCGCGCCCCACCGCGCCGCCCACCCCGGCTCCGTCGCCGCCCGCCGTCGCCGAACAGCCGGACGGAGAGCGTCTGGAGGGCGAGCACCGTGCTCACTTGGCGAACTTGCCCGCGATCGTGACCGCGGCGACGACCACGAAGGCCACGATCGCCAGCACGAACAGGAACTTGAAGAGCCCGAACAGCGCGGGCAGCACGAGCCCGAAAACCACGTAGAGCGCGAGGATGACGCCCAGTACTGCCATCACGATACGACCCATGCAGCCACCGTACGTCGGGCGGCGGTCCGATGAGAACCGGCACGATAACGATCTATCCCCTACTGAAGGGGCAAAGGTGCGGAAACCGGTCCGTTCCGGGCTTACCGTGGAGGCCATGAGCGCGCGGATTCTGCTGGTCGAGGACGATCCGACGGTGGCCGAGGTCGTGGCCGGTTATCTGGAGCGCGACGGTCACCTGGTGGAATGCGTCCGAGACGGCGCCGGCGCGCTCAGCAGCGCGCTGGCCGGCCCGCCCGATCTGCTGGTGCTCGACCTGATGCTGCCGGAGACGGACGGGCTCCAGATCTGCCGGAGGCTTCGGGAACACGGGCCGATTCCGGTGATCATGCTGACCACCCTGGGCGAGGAGATCGACCGGGTCGCCGGTCTGGAGGTCGGCGCCGACGACTACGTCGTCAAACCGTTCAGCCCCCGCGAACTGGCCCTGCGGGTGCAGTCCGTGCTGCGGCGCGCGCGGGGCGTCTCGGTGCCGACCGGCGCCGGCGTGCTCAGAGACGGTGACCTGACGGTCGACGTCGGCGCCCACCGGGTACGGCTCGCCGAGACCGAGATCACGCTGACCGCCCGCGAGTTCGACCTGCTGACCCACCTGATGGACAACCCCCGCCAGGCTTTCAGCCGCTCAGCCCTGCTGGAACAGGTCTGGGGCTGGTCCTTCGGCGACTCCTCCACGGTGACCGTCCACGTCCGCCGGCTCCGGGAGAAGATCGAGCCCGATCCGGCCGTCCCCCGGCGCATCGTCACGGTGTGGGGTGTCGGCTACCGCTACGAGCCCCTGGACTGATCGACGCCGTCGACGGTCAGGAACCGCGGGGCAGGGTCCGCAGGGCCGGGATCTCGCTCTCCGGCCGGGCCTGAGCGGTGGGCTCCGGCCCGGCCGGGGCGGTGAGTTCGGACCGGGCCGGGGCGTCGATGGGCGCCCCGGCCGCCTCCGCGCCCCCGTCGTCTCCGCCGTCCCGGTGATCCCCGTGGTCGGGCTCGACGTGCTGGCAGGAGGCCGGGGCCCTCGGCGCGCCGAAGGACTCGACCATGGTGCGGAAGGTCGGGCACGGCCACCGCCACATGCAGCTGCGGCAGCGCAGGATAGGGCGGGCCGCGTCGCTGGTGATGCCGCCCGCGTCGCGGGGCTGGTGCAGGTCGAGGAGCCTGATCCCGAGTGCGGCGAAGCCGAGCAGCTCCTCCCGCGCGCCTTCGAGGAAGTCGAGGTCCTCGCTCGCCAGCCGGGTTCTGATCGGGACATACCCCTCGTGGTTCACCAGGCCGCGCAGAGAGTTGGCCGCGTCCTGCCACGACGTGGCCTTCTCGGTGCGAGTGATCATGGACTCCAGGTGCTCCCGGAGCCGCTGCCGCTGGGGATCCTCAGGAAGATCGGTGTTCATCGGTGCGTTCGGGCCCGTTTCTACTCAACGGCCGCCACTGTCGTAGCGCAGGGACGGTCGGGAGAGTCCGGGTCTCCCCCCTTTCCGGCCAAGCCGGTGTTGCTCAGAGTCAAGTTTCGCGCACTCAGGGTTTCCATGAGACCCAAACGGGGGACAAAGGCCCGACGACTCGGGTTAGGCGAGAGAGCGTGACCAGTGGCCTTCGCGCCGCTAGTGTGCCCGCTGTGGAGCTAAAAGTCTCAACTCGATCTCATGTCGGGCACACCGTCATGACCATCGTCGGCGAAATCGACCTGTACACCGCTCCTGGCCTGCAGGCCGAGTTCACTCGCCTGCTTCAGGAGAGCCCGACCACCTATGTGGTCATCGACATGTCCGGGGTGGAGTTCTGCGACTCCACCGGTATGAACGTGCTGCTCTCGGCGCTCAAGCGCCTGCGAGAGCGTGGCGGCACCCTGGAGCTGGCGGCCCCCCGGCCGGCCGTACGCAAGATTCTCCAGGTCACCGGTCTCGACTCGGTGTTCACCGTGCACGACGCGGTGCCCGAGAAGCTGCTGACGGCCAAGCCGCAAGTATGACCGGGACAGCGGTGATCATCCCGGCCAAGGACGAGGCGGATCGGATCGGCGCCACCGTGACCGCGGCCCTGGCGCTCTCCGGCGTGGACCTCGTCGTGGTCGTGGACGACGGCTCGACCGACCAGACCGGCCGGGTGGCCAAGGCCGCCGGGGCGCGGGTCGTACGGCACAGCCGGAACCGGGGCAAGGCCGCCGCCATGGAGAGCGGTGCGGAGGCCGTCCGCCTGCTCGACGACGAGACGGCCAGGCACCTGCTCTTCCTGGACGCGGACCTGGGGGAGACCGCGCGCGCGGCGGAACCCCTGATCAAGCCGGTCGTGGCGGGCGAGGTGGACATGACGGTCGCCGTGTTCGTCACCCGGGTGAAGCTGGGCGGTCACGGGTTTGTGGTGAAGCTGGCCCGCCAGGGCATCGAGCGTGCCACCGGCTGGACGCCCACCCAGCCGCTCAACGGCCAGCGCTGCCTGACCAGGGCCGCCTTTGAGGCGGCGCGGCCCCTGGCCCACGGCTTCGGTGTGGAGACGGCCCTCACGATCGACCTGCTCCGCAGGGGGTTTCGCGTGCGGGAGGTCGAGGTGGAGATGGCTCACCGGGCCACCGGCACCGACTGGAGGGCCCAGCTCCACCGGGCCAGGCAGTTCCGCGACGTCGCCAGGGCGCTGCTGGCCCGCAGGTAGGCCCGGCGCGTTCCGGTCCACCGGGCTCTGCCCCGTCGGTCCACCGGGCTCTCGTCGCGTTCCGGCGGACGGTCGCGTGACTTCTCCGGCGTCCGTCACCGGGCCGTGTCCCGCCGTCCCGGGCACCTGGCCGGATGTGCTGGAATTTGCGGGTGACTCGGGAATCGTCGGTTGTCGGTGGTAGGCGGGTTCCCGGGCGTGACACGCCGCGGTGGTTCGACGTCGCCGGGTTCGCCGCCATCGGGCTCTCCGTCGGGCTGACGGTCCTGATCGGACTGCTGGGGCCCTCGGCCATGGTGCCGGGACCGCCCGGCCCGTCCTGGCAGCCGCCCTACTCGCTGGGCGCGCGCCCCGGCGCCCATCTGGTGATCGCCATGGCCGCGGCCGCGATCGTGCTGGGCGCGGCGGGGCTGGCCGCGGCCCTGCGGTCCCGGTGGAGGCCGGACCCGCGACTGCTGCTCGCGGCCGGTTGCGCGACGGCTGCGGTGCTCGCCCTCCTGCCGCCCTCGGGCTCGGCGGACCACCTGAACTACGCCGCCTACGGCCGTCTGGTCACGCTCGGTCATGACCCCTACGCCGTCACGCCCGCGGCGCTGCCCGGTGATCCCGTGGTCGGCGCCGTGGAGGAGTGGGCCGGTGTGACCAGCGTCTACGGCCCGGTGGCGACCGCCGTACAGGCGCTGGCGAGCCTGGCCGGAGGTGACTCGGCCAGGCTGACGGTCTTCGTGATGGCGCTGGTCAACGCCGCGGCGTTCATCGGGACCGCGCTGCTGCTGCACCGGTTCACCAGGGGGGACGCGGACCTGCGGGGGCGGGCGGCGCTGCTCTGGGCGGTCAACCCGCTGATGATCTACCACCTGGCCGCCGGGATGCACGTGGACACCTTGGCCGTCGCGTGCATGGTCGCGGCGCTCGTGGCCCGAGGTGCCGCATCGGGGTTGCTGCTCGGGGTGGGGATCGGGGTGAAGCTCAACGCCGGGCTCGTCGCGCTCGGCCCGGCGTGGGAGCTGCGCCGCTCGCCGGGCAGGCTCGCCGTGGTGGCGGGGACCGCGACCGCCACCGCGCTGGTGATCTACGGCCTGGCCGGGCCGCACGTCCTCGACCAGGTCTCCGCGGCCAGTAAGAAGGTCTCGTTCGGCACGCCCTGGCACCTGGTCAAGGTCGGGCTCCAGGAGACGCTCGGGCCCGGCGCCTACTCGGCCTGGATCCAGGCGGGCTCCCTGCTCCTCATGGTCGTCCTGGCCTGGCTGATGCTCAGGATCCTGCCGGAGGACACGGCCCCGGCGGTCGCCGGGACGATCGTGGTCGCCTGGCTGTTCGCCGCGCCGTACGCGCTGCCCTGGTACGACGGGCTGGCCTTCGCGCTGCTGGCCATGGCCTCCTGGCCGGCGCTGGAGGGCTTCATGGTGGCCAGGGTGGCGATCCTGTCCATGGGCTACCTTCCGGCCAGGGAGGCGCTCCGCCCGGAGGACCTGCTCTGGATGAAGACCGTCGTCAGGGAGCGGGTGGTGCCGTGGTCCCTGCTGGCGCTGACGCTCGGGCTGCTCTGCTGGGCGGTGAGAGCCGGAGCGCGCGCACGCACGCGGACAGCGTCAGGGGCACCGCGACCGTGAGCGCCATCGCCGGGATCGCGATGCCGGAGTCGTTCATCAGGAAGCCGATCAGCGCGCAGGTCAGCGTGCCGATCAGCCCGGCGCGCAGCGGCGGGGCGAGCGTGTAGGCCCGGTCGAGCGCGGATGCGCCCCATCGGGACGGGCGGTCGAGCACCAGGAAGAGGAAGGCCAGCGCGACCAGCGAGAGCAGGGTCAGCGACCAGTTCCCGACGGTGACGCCGACCATCGCCCCGAACTTGCGGGAGATCACCGTCCAGGCCTCGCCGTCCAGCACCTGCTGGACGAACGAGCCCAGGTGGGTGCGCTGGGCGGCCGGTTTGAGCCAGTCGGTCACCGCGATCGCCCCGATCAGCAGGACGCCGGCGAGGCCGACCAGGCCGAGCCTGACGGGTGAGACCCGGCCGCCGGAGAGCAGGATCCAGAAGACGGCCAGCCCGACGAGGAACGCCGGGACCCCGCCGAAGTCGGCGCCCCACGCGGGCCAGCCGTCGGCGAACACCGCGAGCCCGCCGTACAGCACGCAGACCGTGAGCGCGAGCCCGCGCCGTCCCCGGGAGATCAGCCACTGGGCGATCCCGGCCAGGGCCAGGATCGTCCCGGCCGAGTAGACGGCGAAGGCGATGTTGCTGAAGCCGTAGAAACGTCCGCCGGTGACGGGCTCGTAGCCGGTGACCGCGTTCACCTGGAGCGTGGAGCCGGTCATCACGTCGACCAGCAGGGCCAGTGAGGTGATCCCGGCCACCACGGTCAGCGGGCCGAGGACGTGTGTCCGCCAGGGGCCGGCGAAGGCGAGGGCGGCGACCGCGCAGGCGATGCCGAGGATGATCCCGACCACCGCGACCATCGGCGCGGGCAGCGTCCACCACGGCACGAGCTGTGCCAGGAACGTGGCGACCGCGATCGCCCCGCTCACCACGGCGACCCCCCTGGCGGCCTTCAGCGCCCGCTCACCGCCCCAGCCCCGCCGGATCGCGACGGCGGCCAGAAGGTAGAACAGGAGCTGCACGGTCACGAAGACCGTGAAGAACGGCCCCTGCACCCTGCGTAGTACCTGGCTGGCCAGATCCTTGCCGGCCAGGTCGCGCACCACGTCGGCGGTCGGCCTCCCGTCCGGTCCGGCGCTCAGCCACGGGTGGCCGACGACGCTCCTGGGCGTGTCCAGGCCGAGCAGGCCGAGCGCGGTGGCGGTCAGGTCGGTGTTGGTGACCAGCCCGTCCTGCCGGGTGGAGACGGTGGTCAGATAGCCGTGCGGGTACGGCACGCCGTCGGGAGACGGGCCGGACGCGATCGCCACGTGCAGGTGGGCCGAGGAGGTGCTGTCGGACAGCCCGCCGAGCAGGACCGTGGTCTCCGGCGGGAGCCGGTCGAGCAGCGCGCCCACCCGCCGGTCGGCGGTCGCCACCGCCTCCCGCCTGGCCGGTCCGGTCGCCGCGGTCTCGTCTGTGGCGGGTCCGTCCGGGGTGGCCTTCTGCCCGGCCGGGGCGCCGTTTCCCTCGGGGGCCGTCCCGGTCCACGCCTGGGTGAGGTCCGCGACCTCCGCCACGACCAGCCGGTACGGTGCCAGGTCGCCGAGCTCCTCGACACTCGCCGCATATTTACCGATTTTTCCGGACTTGTTGGCGGCGGCGAGTGCGGCTCCCGGCCCCGCCGCGGCCACCTTCCCCCCGGCGTCCGCCACGAGCTGCCCGAGCTGCCCGAGCACCGGCCTGTAAGAGGTCTGGACGGTGTTGAAGGTCACCAGCTCGGACCAGCCGGGCACGCTCGCCCCGCCGTCCGGCGCCGGCGTCGGCTGTGCCGACGGCGCGCAGCTCGATCCCGGGGCGCCCGCCCGCTGCCCGGCCGAGACGGTCAGCCAGCCCGCGGCCGGACAGGTGATGCCCCGATCCGGCAGCGGCACCGCCCGGGTGGACATCGACGCGGCACCGCCCCGGTCCACGAGCCTCCACAGGTTCGGCGTCCGCGCACGGTCCAGGTCGCTCCACTCCAGCCCGGGCACCCCGACCACCACGACCCTGGCGGGAAGCGCCCTCACCGCCGACGCGCCGGCCGTACCGGCTCCGAAGAGCCCGGGGAACCCCGCCATCCCGGACAGCAGCAGGAGAACGGCGACCAGGACGGTGATCGGCACGGCGCGGCTTGGAGGCACCCGGCCGGCCCTGCCCCCGCCCCGTTCCGCGCCCCTGTCCGGGGCCGGTCCGGTGGCGTCCGATCGCTCACCTGTTCGGAGGCCGGCCGGTTCCCCGGCGGCTTGAACGTCGGCCGGTCCTTCGGCGGTCTGGTGTACGGCCCGATAGTCGCCGTGCGCCGAACCCATCCGGTTCCCCCGTATCCGTACCTGTTGGCGGCCGTTTCCTCCAGGCCCACGGTAACCTGCCTGGTCGTGAGGACCAGCGAGGCGACCACGACCAGGCGGCCACCATGGGTGTGGCTGCTCGCGCTGCTGATCGTCGTGGCGGCCGTCGCCCCGCTGGTGCTCCAGTGGCTGAGCAACGCCGACGACCAGCGCCTGGTCGACCTGGATGTGTACCGTACCGGGGGCCAGGCACTCCTGCGGGGGCAGCCGGTCTACGGCTTCGTGACCCCCGCGCCGCAACTCCTGCCGTTCACCTACCCGCCGATCGCGGCGATGCTGGCCACGCCGCTGGCGATGATGTCCTGGCCGCTCGCGCAGTGGGTCTGGACGGTCGGCGTTTTCGCGGCGCTGGCGGTCGCCGTCGGCTACGGCTTCCGCGCCGTGCCGGGCCGGGCGGCCGGGCCGTACCCGGGTGAGACGCCGAGCGGGGTGACGGGCGGGGTGAGCGGTCTCCGGCTGCCGCTGCTGTTCGCGTTCCTGATGGTCGCGTGCACGTACCTGATGCCGATCAGGGACCAGGTCCGCTTCGGTCAGGTGGACATCCTGCTGGTGGCGCTCTGTCTCGCCGACTGCGTGGCCCGCAGGCCGGTCTGGCCGCGTGGCGCGCTGATCGGCCTGGCCGTCGCGGTCAAGCTCACCCCGGGCGTCTTCCTGATCTATCTGCTCATCACCGGCTTCGGGCCCGGCGCCCGGGAGGAGCAGCGCAGGACCTTCTTCATGGCGGCCTTCACCGCCGCCCTGCTCACCCTGCTGCCGTTCCTGGTCATCCCCGGCGACGCCGCCGACTTCTGGTTCCGCGCGCTGTTCGACCCCGAACGGCTCGGCGCCAACGCGGCCACCACCAACCAGTCCATGCGCGGCATGCTCATCCGGCTCTACCTGCCCGACCAGCCGACCGCCCTGATTTGGCTGGCGCTGGTCGCGGTGGTCGGCTGGTACGGCTTCCGCCACGCGCGCGGGGCCCTGCTCGACGGGCACCCGGTGGCGGCGACGGCGCTGGTCGGCCTGATGGCCGTGCTGCTGTCGCCGGTGGCCTGGATCCACCACCTGGCCTGGGTGGTCGTGGTCCTCGGCGCCCTGGTCGGCGACGGGCGTGACCCGGTACGGCTCCGGGTCGCCGCGGGGGTCTGGCTCTACTACGTGCTGCCGATCCCCTGGTGGGGGGTGGCGATCAAGGCGGCCGAGGTCCCGGTGCTCAGCCCGGTGCTGGGCAAGATCGTGCAGAACGGGTTCGGGCTGGGCGCGCTCGCCCTGGTCTGGCTGCTCGGGGTGTGGCTGCCGCGCCGCCGGGAGACATTCCGGACGCTCCCCGATCGGGCGCTCTCCTGACCGGATGCTCCTCAGGCCCCTGATCAGTGGGGGGGCTGTCCGAATATGGAGTTCCGTGCACACTTTCGGACAGGCGCCGGATAACCTGTGGTCATGCCCAGACTCGCCTACCTGGGACCGGAGGGCACCTTCACCGAGGAGGCCCTGCGGCTCCTGGCACCCCACGCCGAGCGCCTGCCCAGCGCGAACGTCAGCGCGGCGCTGGACGCCGCCCGGCAGGGTGAGGCCGACGGCGCCGTCGTCCCGCTGGAGAACTCGCTCGAAGGCGCCATCACCACCACCCTGGACGAGCTCGCCTGGGGCGAGCCGTTGCTCATCACCGCCGAGCTGCTGCTCCCCGTCGAGTTCTCGCTGCTGGCGCGGCAGGACACCCGCGTCGGTGACATCAAGCGGATCTTCACCCATCCGGCCGCCGTCACCCAGTGCCGCAACTTCATCGCCCGCGAGCTGCCCGACGCCGTGGTGGTCGCGGCCCCGTCGACCGCGGCGGCTGCGCAGGAGGTCGCCCTGCCGGGCTCGCCGTACGACGCGGCCATCGCCGCGCGCATCGCGGGGGAGAACTACGGCCTGGTCGAGCTGCTCGTCAACGTCGGCGACCGCTCGGACACCGTGACCCGCTTCGTCCAGGTGTCGCGTCCCGGCCCGCTGCCCGAGCCCACCGGCTCCGACCGCACCTCCCTGGTCGCCTTCCTCAACGACGACCACCCGGGCGCGCTGCTGGAGATGCTCACCGAGTTCTCCGTGCGCGGCGTCAACCTGACCCGCATCGAGTCGCGGCCCACCGGCGACGGCATCGGTCACTACTTCTTCCACTTCGACTTCGAGGGCCACGTGGCCGACGCCAGGGTCGGCGAGGCCGTCTCCGGGCTCCACCGGATCTGCTCCGACGTGCGCTTCCTGGGGAGCTATCCGCGCGCCGACGGCCTGTCGCCACAGGTCAAGCGTGGTACGGCCGACGACGACTTCACCGAGGCCGCGCAGTGGCTCTCCAGGGTCCGCGCCGGTCGGGTCTGATCCGGAGGGTGCGGGGCACGGGGGCGGCGAGGCATGGGCGAGATAAGGCCCAAGAAGGCTCAAGCGGCTTATTAGGTGCGCGGGCCCGGGCCGTACGTCGGTAGCCTTGTTCCGTGATTGACCTGCGTACCCTTCGTGAGGATCCCGACCGGCTACGGGCGTCGCAGCGTGCCCGCGGTGAGGACGACTCTGTCGTCGAAACGCTGCTCGACCTCGACGAGCGGCGGCGCGGCGCGCTGAGCCGCTTCGAGACGCTACGCGCCGAGCAGAAGAGCATCGGCAAGTCGGTGTCCCGTGCGTCGGGGGACGACAAGGTCGCTCTGCTCGACCGGGCGAAGGACCTCTCCGCGCAGGTCAAGTCGGCGGAGGCGGAGGCGGAGAAGCTCGGCGCCGAGCTCGACGACCTGCTCTACACGGTGCCCAACCTCGTCGAGGAGGGCGCTCCGCCCGGTGGCGAGGACGACTACGTGGTGATCGAGGAGGTCGGTGAGAAGCCGGTCTTCGACTTCGAGCCCAGAGACCACCTGGAGCTCGGCGAGCTGCTCGGCGCGATCGACACGGAGCGCGGTGCGAAGGTCTCGGGCTCGCGGTTCTTCTTCCTGACGGGTGCCGGCGCCCGGCTCCAGCTCGGGCTGCTCAACATGGCTATGCAGCAGGCGATCGAGGCGGGTTTCGTTCCGATGATCACTCCGGTGCTGGTGAAGCCGGAGTCGATGAAGGGCACCGGCTTCCTCGGCGCGCACGCCAGTGAGATTTATCACCTGCCCGAGGACGACCTGTTCCTGGTCGGCACGAGCGAGGTGCCGATGGCCGCCTACCACGCCGACGAGATCCTCGACGGCTCGGCGCTGCCGTACCGCTACGCCGGATGGTCCTCCTGCTTCCGCCGCGAGGCGGGCTCCTACGGCAAGGACACCCGGGGCATCATCCGGGTCCACCAGTTCGACAAGGTGGAGATGTTCTCCTACTGCCGCCCCGAGGACGCCCACGAGGAGCACCGCAGGCTGCTCGACTGGGAGCGGGAGATGCTCGCCAAGGTCGAGCTGCCCTACCGGATCATCGACACCGCCGCGGGCGACCTCGGCACCAGCGCCGCGCGGAAGTTCGACTGTGAGGCGTGGGTGCCCACCCAGGGGCGGTACCGCGAGCTCACCTCGACCTCCAACTGCACCGACTTCCAGGCCCGCCGGCTCGCCGTGCGCTTCCGCGACTCCGGCGGCAAGCCCCGGCACGTGGCCACGTTGAACGGCACCCTGGCCACCACCCGCTGGATCGTCGCCATCCTGGAGAACCACCAGCGGGCCGACGGCTCCGTCGTGGTCCCCAAGGCCCTGCGTCCCTTCGTCGGCCTCGACGTCCTCGAACCCGTCAAGTAGGTCCCCCGCGGCCCCTTGAGCCGGCCGATGGCGCCGCGGGCGTCCACAGCCCCACAGGGGATTGGGGAATGGGTGTCGGCACTTCTTCCCACCAAAGCCGTGCGCGACGCTCATGGTCGATCTGAAGCGCAATCAGGGCCATCGGGGCCGGCTGGAAGATCCGGTCCGCCGGAAGGCGGTGAGGGGAGGGGCGGGCCCACTGGGAGAGGCGGTCCGTCAAGACCGGAAGAGGCGGCGTGTCAGGAGAGGCGGCGTGCCGGGGGCGATGGCCGGCCGGAAAAGGAGAAGGGCGGGGTTCGCGTTAAGCGAACCCCGCCCTCCCCCCTAGCAGAGGTCTATGCGTCAGACGGCGCGGACCTGCGAGGCCTGCGGGCCCTTCTGGCCCTGCGTGATCTCGAACTCGACCCTCTGGCCGTCTTCCAGGCTGCGGTAGCCATTGCCCTGGATCTCGGAGAAGTGCACGAACACATCCGGTGCACCGCCGTCCGGTGCGATGAAGCCGAAGCCCTTTTCAGCGTTGAACCACTTGACGGTTCCCTGAGCCATTAAAGCTCTCCCTCAGGATTTGAAACTTTGGGATTCACACCTCGTGAACCCCATGTGTCGTACAGCGGGCCCCGGGGTGGTTCAGTCAAACTGGCTTTCACAACGGGATTCAGCTAATACAACGCCACCACATCTAACACTATCCGGCGCCCCTGTGTTCCCGCCATGAGGAAGATTCCTTGGAGACGGATCCCGCGGACGGCGCCTCTCCCGTCACAGGGCAGACTGGACCCTGTTATGGGAAGCCCCCGACTCGTCGCCACCGATCTCGACGGTACCGCCCTGCGCTCCGACGGAACCGTCTCCCCCCGGACCGTGGCCGCCTTCGCCCTGGTGGAGAGCGCCGGAGCCACGCTGGTCTTCGTGACCGGCCGTCCGCCCAGGTGGATGCACACGGTGGCTGCGGCCGTACGTCATCAGGGGCTGGCCATCTGCGCGAACGGCGCGCTCGTCTACGACCTGCATACCGAACAGATCGTGAAATCACACCTGATCGCCACAGATGTGCTTGAAGAGGTGGTCAGACGGCTCCGTGAGAAGGTTCCCGACCTCGCGTTCTCTGTGGAGTACGAAGGCGGATTCGCGCACGAATCGGACTTTCGTCTCGGCAGCTGGGACAGTGATATCACCGCCGGATTCCACGTCGAGTACGTCGAGACCGCCGCGCTCCTCTCACGGCCCTGTGCCAAGCTGCTGGCCCTGCACCCCGGGATGGACCCCGACCTTCTCCAGGAGACGGTCCACGGGCTGGTCGGCGACCTCGTCACCCCCACCCACTCCAGTGGGCGGGCGCTCATCGAGATGAGCGCCCACGGCGTGACGAAGGCCTCGGCGCTGGCCAGGCTCGCCGAGATACGGAACATCGGGTCCACCGAGGTGATCGCCTTCGGGGACATGCCGAACGACCTGCCCATGCTCCGGTGGGCCGGCACCTCCTACGCCGTCGCCAACGCCCACACGGAGGTGCTGGCCGCGGTTGATCACGTGACCGCGGCCAACAACGACGACGGCGTCGCCATGGTGCTGGAGGGCCTCTACCGGCGGTGACCCCGGGCCTTGCCGACTGTCCGGCGAGCCTTACCGAGACTGTCCGGCGGCGACCCCGGGTCTTACCGGCCATCGGCGGTGACTCCGAGCCTCACCGGCGACCGGCGGTGACCCCGGGGCCGACCCGCGGCGCCCCGAGGTCGCACGTGGCCGGCCTCAGGTCAAAGGTAAGGGCCCGAACTGCTCTGCTGGTGGCCCTCCTGCAGCGACACCCCACCGGGCAGCGCCCTGCGCATGTTCTCCAGCTGGGCGCGAGCCGCCATCTGCTGGGCGAAAAGCGTGGTCTGGATCCCGTGGAACAGTCCTTCGAGCCAGCCGACCAGCTGCGCGTGGGCCACCCGTAGCTCGGCGTCACTGGGCGGGGCGCCGCTGCCGTCATCGGTGAAGGGGAGCGACAGCCGCTCCAGCTCGTCAACCAGCTCGGGCGCCAGGCCGTCCTCAAGCTCCTTGATGGAACTTTGATGGATCTCCTTGAGCCGCTTACGGCTGGCGTCGTCCAGCGGGGCGGCCCGGACCTCTTCGAGGAGCTGGCGGATCATGCTGCCGATGCGCATCACCTTGGCCGGCTGTTCGACCAGGTCGGCGACCGACCGCCCTTCGCCTTCCTCATCGCCCTGGATGCCCTGGGGACCCACGACCACTACATGCGGAGTGCTCTCCTCAGCGTTCATAGCCCTCAACCTACTAGCAGGATTTTCCCGATGTGCTCCCCGGACTCCAGGATCCGGTGCGCTTCCGCGGCTTGGTCCATCGGCACCCGGGTATGGATCACCGGGCGGATGGCGCCGGCGTCGAGCAGGGGCCAGACGTTCCGCACGACGCCGCGCACGATGACCCCCTTCTCGTCGACCGGCCGTCCGCGTAGCGTGGTCCCGTGCACCGAGGCCCGCTTGGTGAGAAGAGCCCCCAGGTCCAGTTCGCCCTTGGAGCCGCCCTGCATGCCGATCACGACCAGCCGGCCTCCGGTCTTGAGGGCCCGCACGTTCTCCGGCAGGTATCGCCCGCCGATGATGTCGAGGATCACATCGGCCCCGACCTTCTCCGCGAAGTCCCCGTCGTGATAGTCGATCCCCTCGTCCGCGCCCAGTTCGAGACAGCGGGCGATCTTCTCGGCCGACCCCGCGGTGACGACCACGCGCGAGCCGAACGCCTTCGCGAGCTGTACGGCCAGCGTGCCGATCCCGCTGGCACCGCCGTGAACGAGAAGCGTCTCGTCCTTCCTGAGCCGCCCGACCATGAACACGTTGGACCAGACCGTGCACGCGGCCTCGGGCAGCCCGGCCGCCTCGACCAGGTCCACGCCGTCCGGCACACGCATGACCTGTTGCCAGGGCACGGCGACCTTCTCGGCGTAGCCGCCGCCGGCCAGCAGGGCGCACACCCGGTCGCCCGGCCTGAAGTCCTCCACGTCCGAACTCACCGCGGCGACCACGCCGGAGCACTCCAGCCCCGGGTACGGCGAGGCTCCGGGAGGCGGGTGGTAGAACCCCTGTCTCTGCAGTACGTCGGCCCGATTGACCGCGGACGCGGTCACGTCGACAAGGACCTCGTCCGGCCCCGGCACGGGGTCGGGAACCTCCCGCCAGGCGAGGACGTCGGGTCCGCCAGGCTTATCGATCACGATGGCGTGCATGTGTCCAAAGCTAGTCCAAAGCCGTCCACCGGAGATCAACTTGGTGGTTGCCCGCATTGACGAGAACACAGGGCGTTAACCTGCTATGTGTTTGCTGCCCCTTTACGCCCATCCCGAGGGGGAACACGGTGGCAAGACACGATCGTGAGGAATCTCTCGAAGAACAGCTTGCCTGGCTCGACGCTATCAAGGAACAGGAGGAGGCGCCCGTCGTCGCGGTAAAGAGCACCGCGGTGGATGACGCCGTCATTTCGCCATATCCGAAGGACCCCTGGAGCCTGGTTCCGGCCGAGCCCGACGCCCCGTCGTCATCGCTGTTCCGCACGGCCGCCGACCCCTCCTACGCCCCTGTGGGAACGTTCGCGACCGCCCTGGCCGACTCACCGGCCGAGGACGCCGACGCGGCCGACTGGATGAACGCCTCCGGCCCGGCGGGCGCCTTCACCGTGCCCCCGGCCGGCGCGTTCCCCACGCGGGACGACGACGGCTTTCTCGCTCCGCTCAAGCCGCTGCCCCGTCAGGAGGCGGAGGACACCGGCGGCCACGCCACGGTCGGGTTCACCCGGCCCGAGGGCCGTACGCCGCACCCGGAGCCCGAACACGAGCCGTTCCACGGCCTGTTCGAGCAGTCCCACCGCCCCGCCGACCCGGCGGAGACCTTCCCCCTGATCAACGTCGAGTCACACGCTCCCGAGCTCGAACCCTTCAAACCGGCGATCCCGGAGGCCGAGGCGTTCGCGTTCGACAGCACCGACTCCGACCGCGATCGCCTCACGTCCGAAGGGAACGACCCCGACCGGGACAGGCCCGGATCGGCGGGAGACGGCCTTGATCACGAGAGGTTCGGGTCGGGAGGCGACGCCGAACACGAGGGGTTCGAGGCCGGAGGCGGCTCCGGTCAGGACCGCTTCAGGACGGAGGGAGACTCCGGTCACGACCTGTCCGGAGTGGACGGCGGCTCCGGTCGCGACCGACCTGGAGTGGACGGCGACCCCGGGCACGACGAGGTTGGGCCGGGGAGCGACTCCGATGATCGATTCCGGTCGGTCGAGGAGGATCGTGACCGATTCACGCCCGAGGCCGGTGGGGAACCGGTCCGCGAGCGGCTCACCTTCGGCGGTGCCGGGCAGGAACACGGCCACTTCGCCGCCGCCGGCGGCGGCACCGGGTACGACCGTGACGAGGCTGAGCAGGACCGTGACCGGGCGGTGTTCAAGGCCGCCGACTCCAAGGCCGCGGACCCGTCCCACTCGTCTCAGCCTGGCGCCGGGCGTGCCGAGCCGGAGGCCGCAGAGGCATTCCGGGCGCCCGAATCCTTCGGTGCCGATGTACCGAAACCGGCTACGCCGTCGGAACGTTCCGCGTCTGGAGCGTCCGGAGCGTCCGGAGTTTCGGGGGCTTCCAAGGCCTCCGGGTCCGCTACGTCCCCCCAGTCCCTCGGGGCGTTCGGTTCGGTACCCTCCGGCGACTCGGCCTTTGGCCGAGAGTCGGCTTTCGGTCGAAACTGGGACAATCCATTCGCTCCGGATCGGGACACCTCACCCACCTCCGAGCGGGGCACGCCTTTCGCCACCGGTCCGAACCAGCCCCTCATCCCCGCCGACGGCAGACCCTTCGCCTCCGGCACTCCCGGCACTCCCGGTACCTCCGGCAGAACGTCCGGCATCCCCGGAACCTCCGGCACCTCCGGCAGAACGTCCGGCGCATCCGGTACCTCCGGCACGGACCGGCCCTCCGCCCCCGAACGGGACTCGGCCGCCGCCACCGGCCTCTCCGAGCGGGAGACGCCTGTCGCCCCCGGCCGGGACGGAACCGAACCGGTGCGGGAGCCGTACCAGGCGCGGCGCCGCCACTCGGCCCCGCCGCCCGCCTTCAGCGCCCCGTCCCGGCAGCAGATCTCGGGTGCCAGGCCGTCGGCCGACAGCCTGGATCCCGAATCGCTGCTCAGGGGGCGTCGCAACGCACCCTCCGGAGGCTGGCGCAAGCTGATCTACAAGGCGTCGGCGGGTCTGATCAAACCAGGCGAATCCCCCGAGGTCCGCCGTCGCCGCGAACTGGTCGGCAGGGCCCGTACCCCCGTCGCCACAGGCCACCACCGGGTCGCCGTACTCAGCCTGAAGGGCGGTGTCGGAAAGACCACCACCACGGTCGGCCTGGGCGCCACCCTTGCCCAGGCCCGAGGTGACAGGGTCATCGCGGTCGACGCCAACCCCGACCGGGGCACCCTGTCGGACAAGGTGGAGCTCGAAACGTCCGCCACCGTCCGGGACCTGCTCAACGAGCGCCGGCAGATCAAGCGCTACGTCGACATCCGGGCCTTCACCTCACAGGCTCCGTCCCGCCTGGAGATCCTCGCCTCCGACCGCGACCCGTCGGTGTCCGAGGCGTTCAGCGCGTCCGACTACCAGGCGGTGGCCCAGGTCCTGGAGAACTTCTACTCGATCTGCATCACCGACTGCGGAACGGGCCTGCTGCACTCGGCCATGTCCGGCGTTCTCGGACTGGCCGACCAGCTCGTCCTGGTGAGCTCACCGTCCGTGGACGGCGCCCGCGCCGCCTCGGCCACCCTGGACTGGCTGGAAGCCCACCAGTACGAGGAACTCGTCCGTTCGGCCACGGTGGTGCTCTGCAGCGTCCGCCCCCGGTCGAAGTCCACCGTGGACCTCGACCGCCTGGAAGCCCACTTCGCGGCCCGCTGCCGCGCCGTGATCCGCATCCCCTACGACCCCCACCTGGAGGAAGGCGCTGAGATGGAGCTGGACAGGCTCCACCCGGCGACCCGTGAGTCCTATCTTCGCCTGGCCGCGTCCGTAGGCGACGGCTTCGCCAGCCAATACCCCTGAGCCGGTACGGCGGACGCCTCGCCCCCAGCGGAGACGAGGCGTCCGCCGAGTCCCGGACACGTCCGGGGCGGTGAGGGACTAAAGTGCAATCCGACACGTTCTCGAAGCGCGTCACCCAGGAGAGCTCGCCTAGTGGACGATGGCGGCGGTCTTGAAAACCGCTAGGGCCGGTGACGGTCCTCGTGGGTTCGAATCCCACGCTCTCCGCTCACTTCGCAAAACGGCGCCTGACCAGGGGTTTCCCCTCGGTGGGGCGCCGTTGATCGTTTCCGGGCTGCGCAGCCGTACGCCGTCGTGAGCGGCCCCATGTCGCTGGTCGTGGGATATCTGTGGGATGGAACCCGGCGCGTTTCCCCAGGTCAGCCCAGAAAAAAGAGGGCCCCGGGATGTCCGAGACCCTCTCACCGTAACCGACGCGCTCACGCGGCCAACGCGTCCTCGATCCTGCGGTTGGCGACCTCCGTGCCTCCGTCGATGCACTTGGCGTAGACCTTGAGCAGCACGTCCACCCCGTGTCCCGCCCGCTCAGCCACGTCGGGAGCGGCTACCCCGGCGTTGAGCCAGAGCGAGACGGCCGCGTGGCGCAGGTCATACGGCCGGGCCGCCAGCGGAGAGACGAACTGCTCGGGTGTGAGGGCGAAGGCCCGTGCCGCCTTCCACGCCTCGCAGTACGTCCCGATGGAGATCACTCCACCGCGTGAGGTCCGGAACAGCCGCCCGTCCTCGTGAGCGCCGAACTCGTTGAGGTGTTCCCGGAGGATGGCGACCAGTTCCGGCGGGACCGGTACAGGACGGCCCTCGTCTTCGGCCCGGTGCTTCAGGCCACGGTCGTCGTGGGCGTCCCCGCTGTCGGTCCACCTCTTGTTGGCCTGGGGCTTGGACTTGGCCAGGATGAGGCGCCCCCATCCGGTCTGGGGAAGGTGGCAGTCCTGCTTGCGCAGCCCGAGCGCCTCGGCCGGACGCAGCCCGGCGAAGTACAGGCAGGCGAAGAAGCCCCGCAGGTGCCGGCCACGGTCGAGACGGCCCGCATAGGTCACCGCGGTCAGCAGTTCCCGGGCCTGGACCGGGTTGACCACCACGCGCCGGTCGACGACCTCCCGGACCTTGGGAGGCTTCCACGCCTTCACCTTGTCGATCGGGTTGGAGGCCAGCTCTTCCAGGTCAACGGCGTACTGCAGGGCGTTGTAGAAGACCGACCGTTTACGGGCGATCGTTGTGGCGGCGGCGGCCCCGCCGTCGAGACGGAGCGTCAGGGCATCGAGGCCGAGCCGTACGTTGCGCACCTTGAACAGGTCACGCACGGGCAAGGAATGGCGTTCAAGCCACGCGAGAGCCGACCGGATCGCCTCCGGGCGTTTCGCCTGCCGGGAGGCAGGGGGAAGCGCGTATTGCCGGAGAGCCTCCCGGAGAACGAGTGGTTCGGGCTTGTCCGGTGCATTCTCGTCGACGAGAGCGGGGGTGACGGTTGCCAGCGCGTCAGTGAGGCTGTCACGGGTCTTGGCCGCCGCGTGGGGCCATTTCATGTCCACGTACGCCAGCGCGAAAGCGAACCAGTTCACTGCGGTTTTTACCGCCAGCATGGACAGGGGCAGCCCGGTTTCCTCGTCGAAGGCCTCGCCGCGCTTGGCCGCCTGTCGTAGATCGGACTGGAAGTTCTCAGCCAGTGCTTTCGTGCGAAAGGTCCGTGATTTACGGCGACGGCTGACAGCCCACCGAAACTCATAAGACGGCGCCTTACTGGACTGATTGCGCCGAATATCCCAGATCTTGACGTCGTAGGAGGTGCTCACGCGGCCTCCCGGAGGGATTCCAGCCAGGTCGTGAACTCGCTGCGCCAGACGCGGATCTCACCGTTCGGGAGCTTGAGGCCCTGGGGTGCGTGCCCGATCTCCCGCCAGCGGTAGAAGGTGCGCCGGGACACTCCGCCGAGCTCGTCGAGGATCTCCGGCACGGTCATGAGCTCGTCTTTCTTCTTCACGCCGCCTCCCCGAGTGCTGTTGCTGCCGAAAGGCCGTTGACGGGTTTGCCGTCTGCTCTGGCCCGTAGTTCGTCGAGGCGTGCTCTGGTGTGGTGGCGGTTGGCCACGCCGCGCAGCAGCCGCATCGGCAGTGGGGTCCGGGTCGGGTCCTTGGCCGAGACGGGCCGCCAGACGTACCGGTGCGGGTCGGTGGTGGTGTCGTCGCCGGGCAGGCCGAGCGCATCAAGCACCCAGGCCCGGCGGTCTTGTTTGTGGTCGCGGAGGGTCTTGTTGGACCACTTGCGGGAGACCAGGACGCGGCGTCCGGCGTAGCCGAGGTGTTCGGCCTTGTGCGCCTTGCCTTTGCACCGGCCTGGGGTCATGCCCGGCTTGGCGTTCTTGGGCTGGATTCCGTAGCGCAGCCAGTTCGCGCAGGCCGGGGAGCAGGGTTCGTAGCGCAGGGCCTCGATCAGGCGGGCGGCGTGGTCTCGGCGGGCCCGGTTGATCGCCGCGCGAGCCGGACCGGCTTCCTTTTCTTCCTGGCCGTCGTCGGGGTCGAGGTCGAGGGTGTCTCCGATGCTCTTGGTGAGGTACTTGGTCAGGTACCCGATGCGCCTGTGGGCGTCCGGGGAGCCGGCCAGGACGCCTTGGACGTCGACTTGGGTGCCGAAGCGCACCACGTGCAAGGGCTCGGCCGCGTCGTCGGCGTCGAGCCGGTTGAGCGCCTCATCCCAGGTGGGCAGGAGTTCACCCGTGGCCGGGTCAAGGTAGTCACCGCTCTGCCCATCCGGATACGGCTCCGCTTGTTCGGCCCGGTCGGCCCAGACCGGCAGGTGCTCACCCTCGAACTTCACCTCATCCGCCTGGGGCCACCACACCTGGTGATACGTGGCGGCGGCGATCTGCTTGATCTCGGCGCGGGGCAGGGTGCCGCGGATCGCCATGTGCAGGTGCGGCGCGAACCGCTTCTGGGGTTCCACGGTGGCGAAGTACTGCACGTCGTACCCGGCGACCCGCCGGAGGTTCTGCACGAACCGGTCCACGAGCTTGGAGAAGTGCAGGGCATCCCGGGCCGCCGCCGCGTAGTCGTAGGCGGCCGGGTCGACCGGCACTCCCTGACCGGGACGGATCTTCCCGTAGGACGGCAAGGTCAGGGTGACGAACAGCGACGGCCGGAACACCCTGCCGTCCGGGGCGGTGAAGGTGCGCCCGAGGGTGGTGTTCTGCCGGGAGCGGCGGGGCAGGTCGGGGGCGTCCTGGCGGCGGCGGGTGGAGCGGGAACGGCGGGGCGTGGTCCGGCCGCTGACGACATTGCCGCGCATCCCGGCGGCGTTGATCTCCGAGTCGATGCCCGCGATGGCCTCATCCCAATCGGTGGTGTCCTGGCCGTCGCGCTCGGCCTGGTCGCGCTTGGCCTGCACGTCGGCCCGGAAGGTGATCAGCCACTTCTGGTCGTCAGTGGCCGGGTGGGGTTCGGCGACCGGTTCGGCCTCCAGGTGCCAGCCCTCCCGGCACTGAGCCTTACGCAGCTGCTTGTTGCGGGTGGCACACGGCGGGCATTTGGCCTCGTTGGTGGTGCCGCACGGCAGGTCGAACGGCTGACTTTGGCCGGTGTGGGTGTCGAGGCGGCGCACCTCGATGGGGCGGATGCACACCCCGTTGAGCTTGGCCACCTCGATGGCGACGTCCAGGGCCAGGGGAAGGGTGTCGCGGACGGTGCGGGGAAGGGTGCGATCGGCGCCGTTCGGGGTCGGGGACGCGGGCGTCTGGGAGGGGGACGGGTGGGCGGTGCCGGTCATGGAGCCTCCTTCCCGCAGTGGGGGTCGAGGACGTCGGCGTGCAGCCGGTAGGCGTCGCCGTAGGGGTCGCGGTGCAGGCGCAGGTTGACCAGCAGGAAGCACGGCGGTGTCTCAGCGTTCTCCAGGTCCAGCAGCCCAGAGGCCCGCAGTTCGGCGAGGGTGCCGTGAACGACGACTCTCATCACGCCACCCCCGGCAGAGGAAGCGTGTCGGCGGCGAAGGCGGCGGCCATCGCCTGGATGTCTGCGTCGCAGACGTAGGCCGCCCGCACCCGGATCGGGTCCGGCGAGGTCTCCAACCGCACATAGGCGATGCCCGCGCCTCGTTCCGGGCGGGGGGAGATCAGGTCGGCCAGGGCTCCCCGGTCCCGGGCGCCGTCGCCGAGCACCATGTCGACCTGTTCGGACTCATCGAGGCGGAGGGCGATCTTGTCGGGGAACAGGTTGCGGATGGTCAGCACGTCTTTGCGCGGGTCCTGCAAGGCCGCCAGCACGCCGACGCCGACCGCTCTGCCCTGGGTGGTGAGGGTGGCCAGGGCCGCGATGGTGCGCACCCGAAGGCCCTTGTCCGGCTGGTAGGCGGTCAGGAACGCCACCTCGTCCACTACCACCAGGACGAACGGGTCGTCAACGGTGGGGGTGTGGTTGCGCCGGACTCCGGCGAAGCGGGCCGCGCGTTCCTGCATGACCTTCACCGCGGCTTCGAGCAGGGCGACGCACCCTTCCGGGGTGGCGGCGTAGCGGTCGCCGAACAGGCCCCGCCCGAAACTCAGCTCCATCAGCTTGGGGTCCAGCGCCCAGATCTGGGCCAGTCCGGCGCGGGCGGCGGGCAGCAGGCCCCGGATGGTCGACCAGATGATCGAGCCCTTGCCCGCCCCGGTGGCCCCGGCGACCAGGACGTGGGTGCCGTGGACTTTGAGCTTCCATGGGGTGCCGTCCTCGCAGCGGCCGATCTCCACCGGCCCCACCGACGCCTCCACCGGGACGGGCAGAGCGGGCAGGGGCGCGGACAGGGGGTCGCGGCGGGGGAAGGTCAGCAGCAGCTGGCCCGACCGGGCCACCGTGACCCGGCAGGAGGCGGCGCCGAACCCGTGGGCGAGCTGCTCGGTACGCTCAGCCCAGTCGGAGGCGGCTTGGCCGGTCAGGAGGTTGACGGTGACCTGATCGGCCCAGGAGGTACATGAGACGGACAGGAGGCGGGGCAGGTAGTCGCGTCCGCCCAGGTGACGCCCCAGCCCGGAGACGATCATCACCGGTTGCCAGTGACGCCGGTAGATCCAGATCAGCCGCCAGAAGGCCAGCAGCCGCCACCCTGCCAGGTGCAGGAACGAGGCCCGATCGACCAGACCCCAGACGGCCGGGACGGCGAGCATCGAGACGGCGAGCCCGAGCGCCCACGGCCACCCGTAGACGGTCCAGATCACCCCGGGCACCGCGACGACGGCCGAGGCGACGGGGTGGCGCCACAGCGTCCGCACCAGCCCGGCGACCAGGCGGCCAGTGAGGATCAGGATGGTGAGGATCGCGGGGGTGGTGACGACGGCCGGGCGGAACACCACGGCGGTGTCGGGGGTGGTGGAGACGAGGCGCTGTGCCTCGTCGCCGGGCAGTTTCTTGAACATTAGACTCGGTGTCCTCTTCTTGATGTGGTGTCAGGGAGATGTGAGGGGCCGCCGGAAGTTCCCGCTTCTGGCGGCCCCGCCTTGTGTGTTCAGGCCGGGTCGTCCCGGGTCGGTGAGGGCGCGGGAACGATGGCCCCTGTGATGTGTAGCCGTTCGCATTCGGCCAGGTAGCGGGCAGCGGCCTGGAGGATCTCGCGGGCCAGGGCCACATCGGCGGCGGTGACGGGGCCGCCTCCGGTGGTGGAGATCGTCACCTGTCCCTCGCTGCTACCGAAGGACAAAGCGGGCCGGACGCCACCGACGGTCAGCGCCATGACCGACAGGTCGGCGGTGTGGAAGGAGACACCGAGCCGGGTGATCCTCTCATCGATCGACGCGGTCACGTAGGTGTACGGCTTGTGCTCGTCGCCGATGTTCACGCCGCCACCTCCTTGGCGGCCGTGTCCTTGGCCGACGCCGAAGAGGCGGTCTGCCGGGCCGAGGTCGCGACCGTGCGGGGAGCGCGCATCGCCCGTGCCCGCAGGGAGTAGGCCAGTCGTCCGGAGTCCTGGCCGACATACGGGGTGACGGTCATGGCGTCGAACTCCACGGGGGTGAACGGCAGGCCCGGCAGCGCGGGCGGGGGAACGGGCTGGACTTCGGTGAGGATCTTGACGGTGACCGACTTCTGGGAGGCTTTGGCCTCGGGGTCGGCGTCGACCACGGAGACCTGCCAGACGGGCAGGCCGGTGGCCTTGTCCTTGGCGTAGACGGTGCGGCCGTTGGTGGAGGCGTCGAAGTCCTTGACCTGCTGCACGTCGCCGACCAGGTAGCAGCCGTGCGGGAAGACCTGGTCGAAGCCGATCGGGATGGGTCCTTGGATGGCCATGACACTCCTTTCGTCTACCCCCCTAGACAGATGCGGCCGGTCTGCCGCCTCAAGGATGTCTAGAGGGCTATGCAGCAAAGATAGGGGCGTGATGGCGAACTGTCTAGGGGGGTGGACGATGTGTCCTAGGAAAAACTCCAGAACACAGCCGTGGCGTCGTCATGCGCCTTGCTCCGAGGCCACCGGGAACCGTCCGGGTCACCGCGTTCGGCCTCCCGGGTCCGGCGGATCAACTCCTCAGGGCCGGAGCCGGCCAGCAGATCGAGAACCTGCCGCCAGGTGGCCAGACCGAAGGAATCGACCAGCCGGGAGGCGCCGTCACTGAGCAGCGCGGCGGCCCGCAACCGACCGGCCGGGACGCTTCCCGTCAGGGCGTGCTCGGCCGCCAGCGGATCGGCGGCGGCGACCCAGAAACCCCCCTCACGGTTACGGTGATCACGCAAGGTCTCCACATACCGGCGAAACGCCTCGGCGTGCTCAGGGCTCCCTCCCGCCAGGTCGTCCATCCGCGCCCGGTAGCGGGCCCCGATGCGTTCCACCCGGTCGTCGCAGACCACGACCGGCCGCGCCGGGCCGGTGTCGAAAACCACGACCGAATCGGCCAGCACCAGCCACTCCACCACGTCACCGTCTTCGGTGCGGCGCAGCATCGCGACCGTGGCCGAGGGAGACCCGGCGTGGGACAGATCGCAGGTGAAATCATGCAGCGAGGCAACAGTCTTGATCGCCTGGGAGAGGGACTCGGCCAGGGGACCGGCGTTCTGGGTCACGGCGGCCAGCAGGGTGGAGCCGAGGGTGTGGGCGTACCAGGCGACCCCGTGGGAGCAGCCCGATTCCAGGCCCGCCGGAGTGCCGGCCCCGTCCACGACGACCACCGCGTTGGAGGTGACCCCGGCGAAGTCCTCGTTGGGCCGGTTCGGGGAGGCGGGTTCGGTGGCCAGGCGGAGCCGCATGTCAATCGTCCTCGTGATCTTCCCTGTGGTCTTCGCTGTGGTCGTCTTCGTGCCGGTAGAGCGGGGCGGCGAGCCGTGTGCGGACCGGTTCCCCGGTTTCGGGGTCGTATTCAACGCTGACGACGGTGGAGAAACGCCGGTCGCCGACCTGCCCCCAGAGGGTGGCGATCTCGGAGGCGAGCAGGTCGATCACCCCCAGGGAGCCGTTGGGGTGGATACCGGCGATGGCCAGGAACGTGCCGCCGCCGTCCGGGCGGGGCAGCCGGCCCAGATAGGCCGAGTCGGCCGGTTGCGGCGGGGTGGTCTGGCTGCCGGAGCGGTAGACGGCACCGGTCCGCCTGTCGCGCAGCAGCCAGCCGAGATCGTCGCGCTCCCACCGGATGACCGGGTCGGTGTCGTAGGCGGCGCGCATGGCCTGCGACATGCGGGGGCCGCAGATAACGAGCAGGCCGGGCCGGTTGAGATCGATCTTCCCGTCGACGGAGACGTTGTCGGAGGCGACCGCGAGGCCGAAGGAGCGGGCGAGGTCTTCCAGCCGTTTTCCCGAGCGCATGTCGTCCAGGGTGAGCATGGGCCGGTTGTGTTCGGGGTCCAGCCGCAAGGGGGTCACCACGGTCACCGCGCCGGTGCCGAGGAAGGCGCCCTCGGGGGCCGGGCCGGTGTGCTTGATCTGGTGGATGCGCCCGCGCGACAGCCCGGCCTGCTCGGCGATCTGAGCATAAGAGATGCCTTGGGCGTGCAGTTCCTGGATGACGCGGCGGCGCAGCCGGGCGAGCTCGGTCACCTCCTGCTGGGCGGCGTTGAGCCGTTCGGTCGCGGCCCGGATCAACCGGTACGGGTCGTCGATGGCGGCGATCCGCTCAAGGTCACTCGGCACGGCTACATCCCCTCGGTGATACTCCGCCGAGTCTAGACCCCTAGACGATATGCGGTCGATCGCCCAGAAGAGTACGGATGTGAGCCTTTCGCCCGTGGTGGGGCTCGTCGCACGGATTGCCGAGCGTTTCTTCGGCACACCCCGCGTCATCGCGAGGACGCTTGACGGAGGGCCAGGTCCATGGAGGCCCACACGATGCGCCCCTGGGAATCTCCGGTGACGCCCCAGCTCATCGCGAGTCCAGCGACCAGTGCCAGGCCGCGCCCGCCTTCGCCGTCCAGCGGCGGGGGAAGGGGGCGCGGTATACGGGGGCCGCCCTGGTCCAGGACGCCGAGCCAGACCTTGTCGCGGTCGATCTGGATGGAGACGGTGAAGCAGCCGCCGAACCGGCCGCTTGCGGAGTGCCGGACGGCGTTGGTGGCCAGCTCACTGACGATCAGTTCGGCGTCGTCGACTCCGGGCCAGCGGCGCAGAAAGGCGGTGACGAACCGGCGGGCCTCGGCGATGGCCACGGGGGAGCCGGGGAAGGTGCGGGACATGCGCCACGGTGGCATGGCGAACTCCGATGTCTAGGGGGCTATACATCCAGGCTGCCAGCGTAAGAGTGACGCTCCAAGTATCTCAAGGTATTCGACGCATAAATGCGTCACCAGTTAGAGGCGGGTCGCCAACGTGCGATAGTCGGCACCGATACGCCCCAAAAGCTCCCGCAGCCCCTCGCCGTACACCGCCACCGCCGCGAACGCCTCAAAGATCTCCGCATGAGTGGCCAGCTCGTTCGACCCGCTCAGCGTGAGATCACCGGTCAGGCTCTCCACCACACTCACCGCACCGTCAAAGACCGTGAACCCGTGCAGCGGAAACGCCGGCACCCGCACCGACCACGGCACCACCCCCAACCGCACGTGAGGAAGCGTCGCCACCTGCAACAGCCGATCAAGCTGCGCCTCTATCACCGCCGGCGACCCCGGCCAGGTCCGCACCGCCCCCTCGGTCAGCACAAAGGAGAACTCCCGCCCCGACTCAAACAAAACGGCCTGCGCCTCCACCCGCACCGCCGCCGCCCTGGCCGCATCGTCCTCCTCTACCTCCCGCCCCACCATCAACGCCAACCGGGCATACTCACCCGTCTGCAACAACGCCGGAACCATTCCCGACTGAAACGACACCACCCGACCAGCCGCCCGAAGTCGAGCAGCGTTCGCCGCCTCCCGCCCCGCAAGCCCACCCCTGAGCCGGGACACCTCATCACGCAGCCGGGCGAGCAGGGCATCCACCTCCCCGCGGCCCGCCTCATCCAGGCCGAGAGCTTCGACGAGGCGATCGACCGTCTCCGGCACCGGCAACAACCGCCCCGTCTCAATCCGGGAGATCGTCGGCTGCGCCACCCCCGCCCGCACCGCAAGCTCCTTGCCCGTCAGCCCCGCATCCTTACGCAGCCGACGAAACACCTCACCCAACGCCCGAAGCCGATCCCGACGATCCTCCACACCCAGCGTTCTACCAGCCGCTCCAACACTGAGCGCAGCCCATCGGGGATCACTGCCGAATTGTTCTCGTGGGTATCAAGCGGCGGCGCTCTGCGCCGCCTCGCGGCCCTGCGCTCGGCCGCACGCTGCGCGTGCGGCCTGGGGGCCGTTCTCGCGTGCACCGTGCTCGGGCCGCGAGTGAACGACGAAGCAACACAGAAGCTTATGAGAATCTCGGTCAGGTCAAGCTTTCGGCCATCAACCTTAACCGTTTCGAGGCTCCCTGTGCTTCACACCGTCGCCGACAGATCCACGCTCCTCCACCGCTTTAGGATGACCACGACGGACTGTGGAGCGCCATAAATAGCTGATATGGGAAGCCTGATCCTCTCAGCCCGTTCGCCTTACGATAATCTACGCACCCAGCGCATATGCGAACGATCGGTGTAACTGCTTCATTCATCCTAAACTAATCATGCTAATGTGTCAGGATAATTCGCTTCGAACGATCCGCATCACCCAATAATGCTGGATAATCCGAATAAAGTGTTCGAAGGCTGCGTAATAACACGCTCAGAGCGTAGTCCCTGGATGTGGCGGCCTCCTCAATACTGAGTTCTTTTGAGCCGTGTACTACCTTACTTCGACTGTTATACAGACTCACTAGTTCTCTGTGTAGCGCCAGCCTCTTCTCGCTATCAACTTCCAATAGTTTGGACATCGCTCCACATATTCTAAATGATAGCTCTCCTTGACTAGTTCCCGCAAAAAGGTTTTCCCAGGCAACTACAGCATCAATGAATCCATCGACCGGATTTCTGCGTTCCGTCGTTGCAGAAATGAGGCGCCGCAGAGCGATTTCTATCTTTATGGATGGCGTTGAATGTATAAGGCTTGCCCAATATTGCAGCGAACCTACTTCCGACTCTTCGACAACATAGAAATCAATCGGCGCGGCAGTTCGCATTTGCCAGGAGAATCCGACAGCCATCGACAGCGGATCGGCTACCAAAGTCCAAGATTTGCTACAAGCAACTGGTGGCCTGCGGTCTATCGCTAGAGTGAACGCGAGTTGGGTATGCGCGCAGGCGCGCTGCAAGGAATCCTCTGCCTCCTTCACGCTGGCGGGCCACTGAATTCCATCCACCTCATTAGGGTAGTTATAATCGATTTCGATTTTATATTCACAGGGCGTTTCCAGAACGAAACCGAGCGTGGCGTTATCTTGTCCACCTCTAGTAGGTCGAGCATCGCCCGGAACAAACTCTAGGCTAGTCGGATGTTCGTAGGGATGAACTGTTCCCCATGGAAGTGCCAACTGTTTGGGTACGGCTATATTGAGAAATCCAATCCAGGTTGGAATCTTAGTTAGCTTACCTGTGGCTGCAGCCCTAAGTGTCGCAAAGGTAAATTTCAGTGCCGCTTTGAAGCCTTCAGTATCCAGCCCTGACTTCATTCGGGCATATATATAGGTGGCACTTAGAATGGAGTTCTGTAGCCCCTGAATAAAAATTGGCCCGGACTGGCCTGTATTTACTTTGACTCTAGCTTTAACGCAAAGGCCATTTCTCTCTTGGATGTCAATCAATCTTTTCAGTGACGGATCATCCAGTATGGCCTGTTCGAAATCTGGTCGCTCTGCGCTATCGAATAATGAGGGAGTTAAATAGATCAGACCGAAGGGGCCTTCCATTCTTTTTGCTATGCATAGTGGATACATCTCTACGACTATAGGGCAGAATGCGTCTATAGCCTGGTCGCCCATCCTGAAGTCGGGCAGCACTCCTCCAGCGGCAAGTCGCCAAGAATTGAAAAGGCTGCGCTTGCCCGACTCGGTTTCCTCAGCTAGCGACAACAGTCCGCTAGACAGTGGAAGATCGTTTACTGCACAGCTGATTCGTTCCTGTTCGAGGCGCTGCGCAATCTCTGCGAGCAAGTCACGCTTTTGGGCTGCGACCTCCTCTGTGCCAGCTGCTATCCCTAGCAAGGATGCCTGGTCAATGTCTAGAGAGTACGAAATCAGGGCTGCACCGAAGTGTCTGATTACAGAGTTTAGAATGTCTTGCATAGCGCCTCTCGGTGTCGCTATCTTCTGCTGTCCTATTGTATTTGAAAATGGGAGGATACCTGAAGATGACAGTGAAGGCGAAGGTTATATCGTGTCGTAGCTTCTCATCGTTGCGTCCGAGCACCGTCATCATCAACGTGTATTGGTCCAGGTAGCACGCATTGGAATGATCGTGTTCCTGGCACAGTGCAGATACCACCCTCGCGATCGCCTGGCTGTAGCTGGCCGCCGTAGATGGTCGGGGGCGATCGACGGACCGGGACTTCGTTCCTCAGCCCCGGTCCAACGAGCAACACGGTAGAGGGGCGCTTACATGGAATGAAATCTTCTGATCGTCATCATGACGTTCATGGGCGCACGCATGCACTTGACGGACAGCCGACCGATTTCACTTCTGAGAGCCAGTAAATTCGCCATGCAAGAATAGCCTGAATATGGCAGGTAATCCTTTGTGGATATGTCAGCCCGTACCGTCATCGCTATCCGCTGACTCGGCGATGCGACGTTCCTCAATAATCTTTCGCATTCGGGTGGCTTCGGCTTTGCGGCGCGGACGCTCAAGCTCTGCTGCAACCTTCTCCATCTGCTTACGGAGTTTCTCTAACTCCTGAACGCCTTGGTGAATGGTCTTTATCTTGTGATACTCAAGTCCTGCATAATACTCAAGATCAATCAAATATGTCAGCGGCTCGACAGGCCCGAATGGTCCATTAGCGTCCACGCGAACGCGATAGCGTCGTGGTAGATCGGACGCGAAGAGATGGAAGCCGACGTCGAACATTATCTCCAGCTTGCGGCCGGGCGGCATATATGGAATTCCCTGCGTAAAGATAAGGGCATTCGCAAACGGTTCGACATCCTCTTTGTCCCACGTGCGCTGGAAAGGTGGATCCGCAGTGATATGTATATCGCGAGCGATGGTCGGTCCGATGTTTTCGATAATTAGAAGAAACATCTCAGGCGCGAACTCGGAGGGGCGGATATCGACAACGACGTAAGGCTCTTGAGATTCACGGTAAACCCTCTGCTCAAGAGCGAACTGCCGAGCCGCAGTTTCGGCCTGGTTGCGTGCTGATACGGCCTGATCCTTCGCCATTTCGGCCTGATCGCGGGCAGAGGCTGCCTGGTCCTTCGCCGCATCCGCCGAGCGTTGGGCGTCAGTGGATTGGTCGATTGCCGCATTTGTCTGCCTTCGAGACAAGCGTGCCGTTATCGCAGAGATGGCGAGCGCTGCGATGGCTACGAGCGCAGTTATGACGTCGGTCCAGTTGGGCCCCTCGGACAGCATCATGTGGTCAGCCCTTCGCGCTTAATTAACCAGACATGACGTACCGTAGCAGTGGTCACTGACAAGCGACGATTGGTGGATCGTTCTACGCTGGCTTCCGTACGGACTTGGTAGATGAGTTCGCATGGACCGTGATGGTGGAGTGTGCCAAGGGTTTCCCGCCAAGTTGAGTGGTAGAAGCCAGCAGACGTCGCCAGTGAGGAGCATGATGATGTAGATCTTTAGATGTCAAACAGCTCGCTCCTGGTACTTGTGCTCGCGGTGGTGATCGCCTTCTTAGTGGCGATCTTAGCCGGTATAGCTGTTGGCTTCTTACGGCACTTGGATGGCGGCAGCGTGTCTGCAGCAACGATGAAAGGTGGAGCGGTGTTCGCCGGAGTACTTTCGTCAGAGTCGTTGTGATCGGCATCTTTCCTGGCAGATGAGAGGCTGGACCTTTGCCGCTGACCTCGACGAGGGGTGGGGCCAACCTTCTCCGCTCGGGATCTATCAGCTCTATAGCAACTGCGGGATATGTGCGGGATGATCTTCTGCGAGAAGAGCCAGCGAAGATGCTTCTGCGCTGGTCAGAGGCCCTGTCTCCGCTCGGAACACGGCCCTCTTGAAAACCGCTAGGGCCGGTGACGGTCCTCGTGGGTTCGAATCCCACGCTCTCCGCTTATGTGATGTCTCAGGACATCGGAAACCCTCGAACCTACGGGTTCGGGGGTTTCGTCGTTTTGGGGTTTGCCTGGGGTTGGTAGTCGCGGGTGGGGTCGATGGTCAGCTCGCGCAGGAGTTCTCCGGTGATGGCGTTGACGACGCGGACGTGCAGGTCGTCGACCAGGAGGATGACGTGGGTTCGGGCGTGGGTTCGTCCGACGCCGATGTGGTGGAGCCGGCCGTTCAGGCGCAGAGTGACCACGCCGGTGGTGTCGATGCGGTCGTGGCGTATCCGGGTGTGGGTATCGGCGTCGCGGCTGCTGGAGGGCAGGGCCTTGGGCAGGGCGGTGTAGACGGCTGCGGGTGTGGCGCGGTGGGGCGGGGATCGGTGCGGGCGGTGGTGGTTGTAGGCGTCGCGGAAGCGGTCGAGGAGCGCCTGCAGCTCGGCGAGGGTGGTCGGCCGGCCGGGCTGGGCGCGGAGCCAGTTCTTCATCGTTTGCTGGAAGCGCTCGACCTTGCCGCAGGTGGTGGGGTGGTTGGGGGCGGAGTTCTTCTGCCTCACGTGCAGGCGGCGCAGTTCGTGCTCGAGGGCGTTGCGGCCGCCGCGGCCGCCAGCCAGGCGGGTGGTGAAGACCATGCCGTTGTCGGTCAGTGTGGAGGCGGGGATGCCGTGGGCGGTGACGGCGTGGCGGAAGGTGTCGCGCACGACGGGGCCGGTGACGCGGGGCCAGGCGCTGATGTGCAGGGCGTAGCGGGAGTGGTCGTCCAGCCAGGTGAGGATCTCGGTGTCGGTGCCGTCGGTGAGCCGGTAGTGGGTGAAGTCGGCTTGCCAGGTCTCGTTCGGCTGTGCGGCTTGGAAGCGGATGTAGGAGGAGCGGGGCCGTTTTTTCGGCTCGGGCGTGACCAGGCCGTGGCGGGTCAGGTAGCGGCTGATCGTGGCCCGGGACACCGTGTGCCGGTGGTGGTGTCGCAGGTGCCAGGCGATCGTGTCGGGACCGGCGTCCAGGCCTTGGCCGGTGAGTTCTTTGCGGAGCCGGACGATCAGTTCGACGGTTTCGGCGGGGATCGCGGCCGGTGAGGTCCGGGGACGTCGGGAACGGGGCTCGAACGCCGCCTCGCCCTCGGCACGGTAGCGGGTGACGAGCTTGGACACCCAGCTCTTGGACACGCCGTAGGAGCGGGCGACGTCTGTTTGGGAACGTCCCTCGACGACAACGGCGGTGATGACGACTCTGGCCTTGGACACACCGCCCAAGCTCATGAGTCTCGGCAGTTGCCTATGTCCCGAGACACGCTCGGTTGAAGTTTCCTATGTCTTGCGACATGGGTTTCCTATGTCCTGAACCAGGACACCACGCTCTCCGCTCAGCTTGAGAAACGGCGCCTGACCAGGGGTTTCCCTCGGCCCAGGCGCCGTTGATCGTTTCCGGGGTGTGCAGCTGTGTGCCGCTCTGAGCGGCCCTGAGTCGGTGTTCGCGGGATATATGCGGGATAGATCTTGAGGGCTTTCCTCAGGTGGCACCCGCAAAAACGAAGGGGCCCCGCGATGAACGGGATCCCTTGGTACGTGCGATCATGCTGCGAGTGCGTCGTCTATCCGCTGGTTGGCGATCTCCGCGCCCCCATCGATGCACTTGGCGTAGACCTTGAGTAGTACGTCCACGCCGTGCCCCGCCCGCTCGGCCACATCGGGGGCCGCCACCCCGGCATTGAGCCAGAGGGACACCGCCGCGTGCCGCAGGTCGTACGGCCGGGCCGCCAGGGGTGAGACCTGCTGTTCGGGAGTCAGCGCCAAGATCCTCGCCGCCCTCCATATCTCGCAGTAGGTTCCGATCGAGATCACGCCCCCGCGCGAGGTACGGAACAGCCGACCGTCCTCGTGGACGCCGAACTCTTCGATGTGCTCGCGCAGGATGGCCACCAGCTCAGGCGGGACCGGCACGGGACGGCCCTCGTCCTCGGCCCGGTGCTTGAGCCCGCGATCGTCGTGAGCGTCCCCGCTGTCGGTCCACTTCTTGTTCGACTGCGGCTTGGACTTGGCTAGGACGAGCCGTCCCCAGCCGGTTTCCGGAAAGTGGCATTCCTGCTTACGGAGCCCGAGCGCCTCAGCCAGGCGGAGACCGGCGAAGTACAGGCAGGCGAAGAAGCCGCGCAGGTGCCGGCCCCGGTCGAGGCGACCCACGTAGGTCACCGAGGTCAGCAGCTCCCGAGCCTGGACCGGGTTGACCATCACGCGCCGATCAACGACCTCCCGGACCTTCGGAGGCTTCCAAGCCTTCACCTTGTCGATCGGGTTGGAGGGGCAACTCCTCCAGGTCCACCGCGTACTGAAGTGCGTTGTAGAAGACCGACCGCTTACGGGCGATAGTGGTAGCCGCAGCGGCCCCGCCATCGAGGTTGAGCGTCAACGCGTCGAGCCCGAGACGTACATTGTGGACTTTGGACAGATCGACCACAGAAAGAGAATGACGCTCAAGCCACGCGAGAGCCGATCGGATGTCTCAGCCCCGACCCAACGAGCTCGGACGGTGGCGACCTGGAGACAGTAAAACATGGGGAACGCATGTAGCGGCAGGAATACTCTAAAGCGTCGTGTGATCTGTCCTGACAACCGGTTATGCAAAGAGGCGTATGAGCTTGGCGACATCTCTGTAGAAGAACGATTCGCCAGGTCTGTCTCACCTCTAACTATCAATGGCACGCATAGCAGAAAGTGGATATAGTCTTCAAGGGCATTGCGGCTAGAGTTTCAATAATCTAAAAATATGTAAGCCTTGGCTACCTGTGATTAGTGTTCATGGTTTCCGAGGAGTGTTTTACTGTGTGTTTCTATGCTATTGGAGATGCTAAGCATCAACGATTGATTATCGCTCAGAATCTCTGCAAATTTCGACCACTCTTGCTGAGTGTGCATGACAGTTTCAGACACAACATCCGGCAAGTCGGCATCAAATGCCCCTAGCTTGTCCTGAAGTCGTTTGAAGGTGCTCACGCTGACTCGTCCGAATAGTTTGGATCCCCCAAATTTAAGCCCCAGGTCTTCGCGCCCTCCGGGCATTTTGTATGCGGCAGTGGAAACCAAGTCGTAAACTGGAGATAGAGTTGGAATTCGAGGGTTTTGATAGATGAGCGACCAGTTCTTCAGATGCGCATCTCCGTTATTGATCAGTATGATTAAAGCAAGCCTTCTGGCGAACTCGCGCAAGGCTTCAACGTCATGACCTCTGTAAATGAGAGATGCGACAGATTCGTAATTTCCTGAGTATTTGCGCTCGGGGTAGACGTTGCATACTTGGGCTAGATCTTCGATATGAATGAGGCGCCTTTCGTCGTCGCGATCGAATCGACGTATTGCATAGCACCATTCTTCTCTTCCGGGCCAGACGTTATCGGGCAAGCCGTCAATATCATCGCGATGCACGAGTTTTATCTCAGGGACATTGATCCCTACAGAAGCGGCCAATGACATCATCGTGAATTCATTACGTGGCACGTCTGGATATTCGCGGTCTGGCAGCTTGACTATCCAATCCCCGCCTTCCCCAAAGGCAGGCATGGTTAGCCGATCGCGCTGGGAAAGCATAGAGAACTTCAGCTGTACTCCAGCAAGAGAAAACCGCCAACCGGGGTGTCCATCGACCGGCGACAATGGCAATCCCTCGTCATTACGGTCAATCGGCTCCCACCATCGGTCCTCTGGGGAAACGTCAGCTGGAAGTACTTGTATCGCGCCAGGCAGATCATGCCCAACCTGAGCAAGCAGTTCCATCTCGCGATCAGCGGAAACGCTTCGGTCATCTGCTACCCAGCTACGAAGTTGGCCCTCAGGTAGCAAGTTAGAAAACCAGGGCGGAAGCCGTAGAGCGGAAGCATGCGACTTCAACAAGTCTTGCTCAAATATTAGACCTAGCACCGCTCGATTTGGGTCATTGCGATATTCGTCGCTCAGAGCGAACCGTGTATAGTCACCTCTTTGGTAGATAGAACCAATACAAGAACCCCCAAGCCACACTGCATGGCGAACTTCACGAAGGTTCATCGCTGTCCTCACTGAGGTCTTCCACTAGCAGTTCTGTCAGCGGAGGCGTATTTTCAAAGCCCCATTCGCACATGGAGTGCATGAACGAGATCAGTTGTCGCTGTAGTGTTTCTTGTCTTGCTTTGAGAAACCCTACGGTGTTGCCTGCAGCCAGTAGACGTGTCATTGAAGGATTGATGGAGTGAGAAGCAAGCGCTTTACGCCATGTATTTTCACTCAACGTTAGGGGGCGACTTGCGGCCAAACCTTCGATCGCGCCAGATTCGGTATCCAGTGGCGGCATCAATACGCGGTCTGCGGCCCAGAGGCGATAATCTTTTGGTACCATCAGGCGCGGCACTATGTATCGTACAGCGTCTAGAGCCGTCGGCCGGTCTATCAAGCAAGCGGATAGATCTTCACGATCAAACGGCTCACCATCCTCCAATGAACGTGGCTCTGCAGCCCACCACGCACAGAGAATCATCTTTGTTGCCGCTTCATTACTTCTGAATCGACGCAAATCAGGAAGCGGAGGGTCGGATCGGTCGACTAGCGCTAGCAGCTCTTTGATAGACCCTGATAGGTCATTAGGCTTCACGGCGAAGCAAAGGAATCGAATTGCCCCCGTGGTACTTCCCTTGAAAATCTCCGGTCCGACTACTGCAGCCCGCCAGAACCATCGACGTAGCAATCTAAGGTTACGCTCGTCGGGCTTGGGGTGATGGGCGAATAGTCGAGTAAGTACGATGAGTAGGTGTCTATATGCGAGCATGCTGAAATGTGGTACACCTGCCACGTCTTGGAGGAACATTACCGCTCGCCGCATTGCCTCCTCTCCAAGCCGGTATGCGGTATCACGATCTTCGTCAGGGAACTCGATAATCGCTCGCCCCGCCTGATGGCCACGGCGGATCTCGTTTTTGCCCTCCTCATCACCGAACTCGTTGCGAATTTCTCGTTTGGTGTCTGGGCCGCGGCGTGCTAGTACTGCTTGGAGTACTGTGTCATTATCAATGATTCCGAAACCTAGGTCTTCATCCAGATTCTCGGCGATTCGATCAAAAGTTAGCGCGCTGTCTTTTTTCTTCTCTTCGCCAGCGAACAGGGCCGAGAATATTTCAGCTCTGCTGAGACGTTTGCCGTAATTGTTCATCCGGTCGAAGATGTCTTGCAGCACCCTCGCATCGTCCTGGACGACCTCATAAGCCGGAATTGCGAACTGGCGTAGAGTTTGGGTGATCTCATTCGCCCGGTCGACATATTCCATTGCTTCTGGATTTGCTGCGAACCAGCGCAGAACCTTAGTTAGATCGAAAATGACAGGCAGAGGAATCACTGCCGACTCTTCTGCTAATGGCCTTGGTACAAACTGATTAGTACGCAGATCATAAGCAAGAGAGAAGCGAGGATCATCTGATCCTCTTTCGTGTAGAGCATTTGCAAGACTAGTGATTCGCTGTTGGCCATCGACGACCCAAAGAGCCCGATCGCTCGTTGGCGCCTCAACTCTCAGCGCGCCTAGTTGCAAGGCATGGGCTGCGGCTGGTCGACGCCAAAGAAGTAGGGAACCGACTGGGTATCCCCGAACTATGCTATCGAAAAGTCGAATAACATCTTGCCGCTGCCATCGGAAGTCGCGCTGAAAGTGTGGTACGCGAATCTGGCCCTCCCAGGCCATCCTGACCAGAGCCTCGACGGTGAACATAGTGGCGTTCGGGCGGGCATCGAGTCCTGTGCTCATCCTGCTCCTTCTCGTTACCTCTACCTTGCCAGACAGGCACCATGATGCTCCCTCTAGGCTCCCACCAAGTCTCTGCAACGTCAGGAAGATGAAGCGCTTGCGACATCTCATGAGGTAGCGAGGGGCATACACGGTCAGCGTAGATCTTGACCGTCGCGCCACACCACAGTGTGGCTGTTGTACCTGGGATGTTGGCCCAGATCTGTCGACGGGACCGAGGAGCGCTGCTAAGAAGATCGTCAGGAACGGCGGATCCCCCTCTTTGGCAGGGGCAGGTGAGACATCAGGAGGAAGTACCCTTCTGAGCTGCATGTAGGGCGAGAACAGGACCGTTGACGATCGTGACCTTGACTGCCGCCGACCTGAGTGTCGGCGTGCGTGATGATGTAACAGTGAGTTCGGAGCCAGAGCCGAAGGGGCCACGGGCCGAGCGGCCCAAACGGCGCAGGTTCAGCGCCGAGTACAAACTACGAATCGTGGCCGAGTACGACGCGCTGACCGAGCCGGGCGCCAAGGGAGCGCTGCTGCGCCGCGAGGGCCTGTACTCCACGCACATCCTGGACTGGCGGCTGGCCCGCGATCATGGAGCGCTGCAGGCGCTGGAACCCAAGCCGCCGGTGCGCAAAGACGCCAAGAACCCGGCCGACAAAGAGGCCGAGCGGCTGCGGCGGGAGAACGAGAAGCTCGCCGCGGAGCTGGCCAAGACCCAGAAGGCGCTGACGATCCTGGGAAAAGCACACGAGCTCTTACAACTGCTGTCCGAGGAGGTGGACACCCCGGGCAGGCCGAGCAGGCCGACCGAGTGATCACCGAAGCATTCGAGCAGCTGGAGCGGGTACTGACCATCAAGCGCGCCTGCGAGCTGACCGGGATCTCACGGGCAGCCCTGTATCGGCGACGCAACCCCAAGCCTTTGTTTGCCGGCCCGCCCGCGCCGCGTCCGGCCCCGCCCAACGCGCTGTCACGCGCCGAGCGGCACGAGGTGCTGGAGACGCTCAACTCCTGCCGGTTCATCGATAAAGCTCCGCCGCAGGTGTGGGCGACGCTGCTGGACGAGGGCCTCTAGCTGTGCAGCATCTCCACGATGTACCGGCTGCTGCGTGCCGAGGACGGTGTGCGCGAGCGCCGCGCTCAGGCCCGCCACCCGGCCAAATCGATCCCCGAGCTGGTCGCCGACGCACCTGGCCAGGTGTTCTCCTGGGACATCACCAAGCTCAAGGGGCCCCGTCCGGGCATCACCTACGACCTGTATGTGATGCTCGACATCTACAGCCGTTACGTGGTCGGCTGGCGGGTCGAGCACCGGGAAAGCGCCGGGTTGGCCGCTGACTTCATCGCCACCGCCGTGGCTCGCAAAGGTGGCCGGCCGCGCGTGGTGCACTCCGGCCGCGGCACCTCGATGACATCGGGCGACGTGGCCGCACTACTGGCCGACCTGCAGATCACCCGCTCGCATTCGCGGCCGAAGACCTCCAATGACAGCCCCTACCCGGAGGCGGCGTTCAAGACGCTGAAGTACTGCCCGGCCTTTCCCGAGCGGTTCGGGAGCATCGATGATGCCCGCGCGTTCTGCGAGGCGTTCTTCACCTATTTACAACCACGAGCACCGCCATTCGGGGATCGGGCTGCACACTCCGGCCTCGGTGCACTTCGGCACCGCGGAGCAGATCCGCGCCCAGCGGGCCGAGACCCTGGAGGTCGCCTATCAGGCCAACCCCGGCCGGTTCCTCAGGAGACCGGTTCCACCCGCGATCCCCGCGAAAGCGTGGATCAACGACCCCGGCAAACGGGAGAAGCAGGCATAGAACGGCTAAGGCAATCATGTCTCACCGAGCTTGACAAGTTCCGTGGCCCGGGTTGCAGTTTGGGGTGCAGTTCACCGCCGTACCCTGCCGTTCCAGGCGGACCGGCCGAGCCCGTTGGTCCAGATTGAACCGATCGGGACGACCGAAATCCGAGCTGCTAATGCGGTTTGGCTGTACAGCCAAGAGATGAACGACGGCGGAATTCGACGAACGTCCACGGACACCGTGATCGCAGGTCAGAGCCTCCGACCTTGATCGAATCGACTTCTTGATCACCGCGCTTGTCACGGCTGGCAGGCGTTCGCAGCGCTGCTATTAGAGCATGGTCCAAATACTTGTCAAGACACTGAGGATATTGCTGAAGCGCCCCGTTATGGCCCCCTTGAGTGCTCTTGTTGTGCTCTCATCCTGGCGTTTGGATCCAGGAAGGGGGTCTTCTGTGGTGCGTCACAAGCGGCGGGTTCCAGACGCCTCACCCGTGCCACCACCTGTTCTGCCCGGCCTGGTCCTCTCGTAGTGCGCAGGGCATCGACCTGTGCTGTCTGCCAAGAGAAGGAGTCGCGACCTTGACTGCGCTGACCTACACCATTCTCACCGACCCGACATCCCTGGAGGCGTCAGTGGACGGGCGGTCTCCGTCCACGGGGACGGTGTATCTGATGGTCACCAACACCAGACGGACGGTGCCCTGGTTGAGGATCGAGGTGAAGGTACCCGTCGGTGACGGCGCCGGCCACCTCACCCGGGACATCAGCACGATCAAGCCGAAGGGCGAGTACACCGACACCCAGTCGGGCCCCCAGGCGGACACCCAGCCGGTGATTGTCCAGCCGCAAGGTGCCAACGTCTTCCAGGTCACCCCCCAGAGCGGTCGCATAGAAGGTTTCGCGTCTGGTGACTACATGGTGCTGACATTGGAGAACGTCACCGTCGCTCCCACCGCCGGGGTGGCCGTGCTGATGGTGACCGAGATCATCAAAACCAGTAAAGGGTGGCAGACCAGCTACGCGGCGGTGCCGGTGGTGAAGGCCGCTCCCAAGGAGATTCCGGCACCGCGCGACTTCCGCCCGGACAAGGCCATGCTGGACGCCGGAGAAAACCTCACGCTGAGCTGGGATGGGTCCGACGACTTCAGCTACGAGATCCGGTTCCCCGGTGGGCATGCGGCTATCGCCCGGGGCACGCATACCTGGTCGCCGGCCGAAGCCCCGAAGCGGGCTACCACCTACGTCTTGGTCGCCACCGACCCCACCACTCAGAAGCAGCACTTTCTCACCACGACCGTTCAGGTTCGCTATCCCGTCCTGGAAACCCTCACCGCCACGACTGGCATCGACACCCCCTGGGTCCAGGGGACGGCGAACAAGGGGCGCGTCACTTTCACCGGCACAGGGGTGGAGATCTTCAACAACTCCGGCGGGCGGGGGACTGTGTATGCCGACAGGGCCGATCTCAATGGTGTGAACACCGAATGGGTGCAGGGGAGAGGTGCTGACGACGGGAAGATCAGCTTCCCGAAGGATGGGCTCGATGTTCGTCAGGGGGGCGGGGCATGGGGGACCGTGCACGCCGACAAGGCCGATCTCAATGGTGTGAACACTGAATGGGTGCAGGGGAGAAGCACCGACGACGGGAAGATCAGCTTCCCCAAGGACGGACTCGACATCCGTCAAGGAAACGGAACATGGGGAACCGTACACGCCGACAAGGCCGACCTCAACGGCATCAATACCGAATGGGTGCAGGGGAGAGGTGCTGACGACGGGAAGATCAGCTTCCCGAAGGATGGGCTCGATGTTCGTCAGGGGGGCGGGGCATGGGGGACCGTGCACGCCGACAAGGCCGATCTCAACGGCATCAACACTGAATGGGTACAGGGACGGCATGCCGACGACGGATGGATCAGCTTCCCCAAGGAAGGCCTGAACGTGCGCAAGGGGGCCGGACAAGCCTGGGGAACCGTGTTTGCCGACAAGGCCGACGTGAACAGCGTGATCACCAACCAGGTCCAAGGATCAGGCGAAGGCAAGGGGTATATCCAGTTTTTGGAACGAGACAAGGGCGTGCGGATATTCGGTGGTGTGTCCGCCGGTTGGATACGGGGACTTAACGACGGCGAGGCATGGATCCGTTTCAATGAAAAGGGCATATGGGTGCTCAAGCACCAGAACGGCGAGCGTGTGAGCGCGAACGTGGCTTGCGCAACGGTCAATGACCGGCCCGCATGATCACGGTGTAGTCAGCGCTGTCGGCGGATGACAGGGGCGGGGGTCAAGGTTGTTCGGACGTAGGGTGCGCCGCCTTGACCCCCGCCCTTGGCCTGCTCCCCAGAGGGGGGATGACGGCGACGGGATGATCGGTCAGGGCGGGCTTCCGAGCGGATTACTGTGAGGAGGATGAGCAGCTCACGTAGGCACTGGCAAGCCTGTTCCGGGAGCCAACCTGGGAGCCATCGAGGCGGACGGTAGTGAACATCGACGGATCAATCTGAACAACTGGACTGCTCGCAGCCTTCGCGGTGAACTGGTCTGAACGGTCCTGGACATTGATTAGGGACCTACGGATTAGAAGGCGAGGTCGCACCACTCGATCCAGGAGCGCAGCCGATCGTCGCGATCTCCCGGAAGCGCAGCGAGACCCGATCAGGCGCGTACGGCCGGCCGCCCGGCCGGGCGAACAGCGGCGCCTCCTCACTCCAGGGCTCGTCACTCGTCGCGTTTCTGGGTGCTGCCCGCCAGGAGCGCGAGGACTTCGGCCTTGTGGTAGCGGCGGTGGCCGCCCAGGGTGCGGGTGCTGGTGAGTCTTCCCGCCAGGGCCCAGCGGTTGACGGTTTTGGGGTCGACGCGGAACATGGTCGCGACCTCGGCGGGGGTGAGCAGCGGCTCGAACCGGGGCGGGAGGGCGGGGAGAGGGGTGATGGCGGTAGAGCCGTCGTCACCGATGATCTTGATGCCCTTCATGGGGGAATTTCTCCTGGTGGGTGTCGGGGGACTGTCGGCGGACGCGGTGGAGCATCTCGGCGTGTACGGCGAGGGCGGCCGAGTGTTCGGGGGTGCACCGGCCGGGCCGGGGGTGCGGTCCGGCCGGTGCGTGCGGTTCCCCTCCCCTCCAGGAGGGGACCGCGTTGGGATGCGGCCCGGGCCCCCTCCGGCCCGGGCCGCACGGCGGTGGGTGCGACGGCGTCCCCTGGGGAGGTGATGCCGCCGCACCGGCTCAGAGAATGAAGATCGGGTCCATGGTGCGCGTCAGCCCGGCTTGAAAGGCAAGTTCCTTGGCCAGGTGTTCGGCGGAGGAGCACAGCGGGGTCTGGCGGGCGTCGGAGACGTTCTGCTCCTCGCTGAGCGGAGTGCGGCGGGTGCCGTACTGGAGGGGGTGGAGAGATCACTCAGGCAGGTGATCTTCCGATCGGGGTGTGCCTTCTCCAGTTCGGCGCGCTGATGTTCCTGTTCGGGGGTGGTCATGCGGCTCTCCGGTAGGGGTGGCGGGGGTGATGTGGCGCGGCGGCGGATACCGGGGAAGGAGCGCCGCCGCGCCTGCTCGGGGGCGCCGGGGCCGGGGTGGTGAGGGGGATTTCGCGGCGGGCGGTCACGGTCATGACCGCCTCGTACATCCGTCTCTCCAGTTCCTCGGCGGTGGCGGCTTCGACCATCAAGGGTTCGGAGACCTGCCAGGTGGCCAGGGCGTAGAAGCGTCGGCTGCCGACGCCGTACAGGACGGTCCAGCTCGGCCACGCCTGGGCGAGCTGTTCGGCCTGGGCGCGGGCCGGGCCGTCCCACAGGCGGCGGTACACCACGGCCGGGCGGACCTGCCCGGCGCGGTGGCGGCCGGAAGTACCGGAGTCGCGGGGGTCGCGGTGCCACATCATGCCTTCACCGCCTGGGCCGTCGCGGTTTCCTCCTGGCGGGTGGTCTCGGCCTGGAGCTGCTCGAAGGTGTCGGCGTCCACGGTGCGCTCGGCCCCGGCGTGGAACGCCTCCGGGGAGAACGGCTCTCGGCGGCTGGCCCAGAAACGGCCCCTGTCGCTGAGGAACACCTGCCACCCGGGGATCACCGCCGTCGCGGACGTCGCGGACTGGGGCGTTGTGGATCTACCATCGTGCATGGATCGGACCTCCAGTGTCCGGTTGAGGGCTCGTCTGGACGCCTGCAGCGTCCGGCGAGCCCGTTTCATGGGGTGGGGAAGAAGGCTCTGGAAGGCGCCGTACGGGGTCGGCGGCCGGTGCGCAGGCGGGGTGGTCTCGGTCTCGCGAAGGCCGCCGATGGCCGGAGGCATGCCGCGGGGTGCGGGGCGCCGGCCATCGGGGTGCGGGGCGCCGGCCGTTCGCACGCCGGGGTGGCGCGGCGGTGGCCCTGAACGGGGGTGCCGGCCGGGGCGGGGCGTCCGCTTGGGCAGCGGCGACCGTATGGCGGGCGTGACCGGAGCGGCGGGCGCAGGCAGGTCGGGACGGCGCTGGGCGGGCACCAGGGGGATCACCTCGGCCGGGGCCACGTCGGCGGGCGGCTCGAAGACGGGCAGGGGGTGGCCGAGGCGGCGAGCCTGAAGGCGCATCCGCATCAGCGCGCCGGACGGCTGTACGTAGTCGTGGTCAGCGGACTGGCCGGGACAGCCGTGCGCGTAAGGCGCGTGCCCGCATGCGGCGCACCCCATCGGCATCGGTACGGCGTCGGCGAAGCAGCCGCAGCCGCCTCGGGACGCCATGGCCCGGTTGAGGATCGGGGCACTATGGTGTGCCATGGGTCAGGACTCGCTTCCTGATCAAGGGACCCGTACGGCGTGTCAGCGCCTGCGGGTCCCGTCTGTTTAGACATTCACCTCTTATGAGATCGTTGTAAAAGCGCGCGCGACCAGGTGGGAGTAAGGGAAACTGAGGGAAAGAGCTCTTTCCCCGGCCTCCGAAGAGGTGCGCCAATGACCGGCGAAATTCCCCCCTGGGCTACACGATTACGGGACGAACGGCGCAATCGTGAATGGTCTCAACGGGACATGGCCAAGCGGCTGGTGGAGGCAGCCAGCGAGGAGACGCGCGGCCGTCTTCCTGCGCGCGAAAGCATCATCCGTAACATCAAGAACTGGGAGGCGGGCGAGCACCGGCCGAAAGACCCTTATCCAACGTTGTATGCTCGCGCTTTCAGCCTTGACGAGTCTGTTATCTTCAATGTCTCGCCGCCTGCGTTTTCGATTCCTACTGAGAGCGATGAACTAACGGGTATCGCGGTGACTGAACCGGGTCTCCCGTGGGTATGGGAACCGCGATCTACAGTAAGCGCCGTTTACGACGTCACCAGAAGTGATCTAATGCTTGACCGTCGCCAAGCCATCAAGGCGCTGGCCATAACAGCGGGCCTTCCGCTCATCGACCCTGTTCAGTGCTGGCTGACCAAGACCTCAGGGGAGTTTCCCGCCGCTCCCCAGACGGGGCGTATCGGTGCTGATGAAGTGGCCCAGCTTGAGACGACCACCGATGTCTTCCGGGCTTGGGACGACTCCCAAGGCGGAGGTCTCGCACGCAAAGCAGTGGTCGGCCAGCTCAATGAGGTCGCCGATCTGCTGCGAGATTCCCATCCCCGCGATATCACTGTGCGACTGTTTCACGTGATGGCCGAGCTGGCGAAGGTTGCCGCCACCATGTCGTGGGACTGCGGCATGCAGACCGCGGCGCAGAAGTACTACGTCTTGGCCCTCCAAGCAGCCAAGCCCGCCAAGGACCAACCGTTCGGGGCCAGCGTTCTGGCATCCATGGCCCGCCAGTTGCTCTACCTCGACCAGCCGCAGGACGCACTAGAGCTGGTCCGCTTGGCTTTAGACGGAGTCCAGGCAGCCAGCACGCCCAGGTTGCGGGCCATGTTGCACACCCGCGAGGCGTGGGCCTATGCCGCGCTGGGCAGGTCCGAAGCGTTCCGGCGAGCGACGGACGCGGCCGAGGACGCCTTCAACGGGATCTGCGACGGTGACCCTGACCCCGAATGGATCACCTACTTCGACGCGGCCGAACTGGCTGGCGTTACCGGCGGACGCTACTTGGAGATGGCGCGCCGAGATCGAGATCGCCGCTACGCATCCGACGCCCTGATCCACATTGGGCGGGCGCTGGAACTACGCAAGCGCTCTAGCATGCGCAGCCTCGCCCTGGACCAGGTAGGGCTCGCCCAAGCGCACCTGTTGAATGGCGACCTGGACGAAGCGGTCATGGTGGGAAGTGCCGCCGCAGACACGGCCGGTCAAGTTCAGTCCGATCGAGTGCGTGTCCAACTCCGTGAGCTGTACATGGAGATCACGGAGCGGCGCGATTCTGTGATGACTGTCCTGAGTCAGCAGATCCAGGAGACACTGGCACGCTGAAGAGATCGTTGTCGTCGATCAGGAGATGCTGATGGTGCGTATCGGTGTGACCGGTCACATGAACCTGACCCCGGATACGGCTCGCCTCGTGTCCGATGTGCTTCGTTCGCGTCTTGCGGAGGTAACCGATGAGGTGACGGGGGTGTCCTGCATCGCGCGTGGGGCCGACTCGTTGTTCGCCGACGCCGTCCTGGGGGTGGGCGGGACTCTCGAAGTCGTCCTGCCTTCGCGAGACTACCGCGACACCAAGGTCAAGCCGGATCACGCAGAGCAGTTCGACCGGTTGCTGGGCAGGGCCGCTCAGGTTCGCGTCATGGATTTCGACCACGCCGGCCGGGAAGCGTACGTCGCGGCCAACGAGGCGATGCTGGGCTCGATCGCCGAACTCGTGGCGGTGTGGGACGGTGAGCCGTCCATGGACGCGGGCGGGACGGCAGATGTCGTTGCGGAAGCCGGGCGGCGTGGCGTGCGAGTGACCGTGATCTGGCCGGAGGGCGCAGCCAGAGAATGAAACGTTGACGTGTGCCGGGATTGAGGGGGCTTTCAGTAGTCTCCTGGGCCATCGGAAACATGCTTGAGAAGCGGAGAAACTGCCGGGTACGGCTGTCTGGTCTGGTGAGCCGACGGAGGCGAGTACGACCCTCACGACCCCACGACATCGGCTGACCTGAAGTACAGGACCGAAGGTGGTCGAGAGGGCGGGACTTTTCCCGGCTTATCGGCTGCCGGGGGTGCGGTTTAGGTTTGCGATACAGGAGCCTTCACAGCTGTTCAGGATGATCCCGCATATATCTGCTGACCTGCATTGACTCGCCGTGCTGGCCCAAGATCGACCTTTTGATCCGCGTTTTCGCCCCTCGGCCTTGCCGGCTCGGTGGGATGTCACTTCCACGAATTCAGCGGCTCAATGACGAGATCTTCAGGCCGGGGAAGCGGGGCAGGCTCGTCCTCGACGGAGTAGACCTCCAGGCACGGGAGCCGACCTTCCTCGACGAGGAGCAGAACACCGCCACCGCGCCCGCGTACGCTGGCGGAGATCAAAACTCCGTCTCGCACCGGAGCGGCGAGCGCACGAGGTCCGCTTTCCACGTGAAGATCGACCGTTGCGCATCCGCATCCGCAGTTCCTGGTCACGACCGCCGAAGGGACCTGAGTCCGAAGTTCGTCGACGCCGGGGAAGTCCTGGACGAGAAGGGCCAGAATCACGGCTTGTTCCTCGGTTGACAGGCGGCGCTCGCTGGTCGACACCTCGCCAAAGTATCGAACCAGAGATTTCCCCTGGACCGGGTGTCGCTGATCGTTTTCAGGCTGCGCAGCCGTACGCCACCGTGGGCGGTTCCATGCCGGAGTCTGCGGAATAGGAATATACGTGGAACGACGTTGAGTGCCGCTTTGGCCCCCGGGCACCTACCTACCGCGCCTCGTCGGTGGCCGGTGATCGTTTGGTCATTCCCCGGGGCATCAGCAAGAACACTTTGGGCGACAGACGGTCCATGTCCCCGCCCCTGCCGAACACCAGGCCGGCGGCGAAGTCCACGAACTGCTTGGCCTCGTCGTTCGGCAGCTTGGTGAGGTCCATCACCACGGGGGTGCCCGTACGGAAGAAATGCCCCACGTAGAGCGCCTCGCTGTAGTTCCGAGGACAGAGTGTCTTGATCATTGCATCAGTCTCCACCGCCCACGATGGACGTCAAGCCCCCTTCCGGATCGGGGTACGGCACCGGGCCGTCACCGCCCTCGCGATCGCCTGACGCGGGCCGGCCGCCGTGCCTAGTGCTGTGACCGGAAACGTTCACCGGCGGTGGCCATGCCATCCGCCACGGCACTAGACCTGTTTCCCGGTGTTCGTTCCCGCGGCCCGCACAGCTAGCATCGGGTCCCGTGATCGTATGGCTCAACGGTACCCACGGCGCAGGCAAGACGACGACCAGTGTGCTCGTGCAGCAGCTGATCCCGGATTCACGGGTGTTCGACGCCGAGAAGGTCGGCGAGACACTCATGAACATCACGCCGGGGCTGCCCGGGACGGACAACTTCCAGCACTGGCCGCCGTGGCGGCCACTCGTCGTCGAGACCGCCCGCCGCGTACTCGACTACACCGGCGGCACTCTGGTGATGCCCATGACCGTCCTGGTGGAGCAGTACTGGCGCGAGATCAGCACGGGCCTCGCCCAACATGCCATTCCGGTACGGCACTTCGTCCTCCACGCTGACCAGGACACCCTCCGAGGGCGCATCGAGGGGGACACTCTTCTTGGCCCCTCCCCATTCCGTCTCAAATACCTTGAGCCCTACGCCGAAGCGGCCCGCACGTGGCTGCACGGCGAGGCCGAGGTCGTCGACACCACGCACCTCACGCCCGCCCAGGTCGCCCTGCAGATCGCAGAGGCCGTCAATGGTTGAGGTCCGCCCGCCACGCGAAAACAGGCGCGGGTGGCAACACTGACCGCCTCCTGCCAAAAAACCGCGTGGACTCCTTCACTGCTCCCGGTCCTTGCCTATGAGAACCCTGCCGGACACGTGTGCACCCCGGTGGACGTTTCCGGTCGCAGCAGTAGCCGGAGGCGGTCGACGGTCCGGAACTTCGCTTCTCGTCCCTGGAACATCTCGTACTTTGGGGTGCGATAGCAGGGGCGTTCAGGGTGGGCCGCGTATGCCATCTGACCCGCGGTGGATCAGATAGAGGGCCCATTGTGATCCGCGTCGGGAGGTGGCGGGTGATCGCACGGGATCAGGCTCAATCCTTTGACCGTATCGCCGAGGAGTACGACCGGCTGCACGAGTTGGTAGGAGACCATGTCGGGGGCTGGCTGCCGGAGGTGCTGCCCCTTTCCGGGCGGCGCGCGCTGGACCTGGGGTGTGGAGCGGGGCGGCACGCGGTGATCCTCGCCGAGCGGTTCGCCCAGGTCGACGCCGTCGATCTGTCCGGCTCGATGGTCGAACTGGCCCGCGGACGACGGTCTCGGCCGAACGTCGCCTATCGGCGGGCAGACCTGCTCGATGTCGAGGACGCGGGCCGCTACGACTTTGTGCTCAGTGCCGCCACCCTGCACCACGTACCCGATCTCAACGCCGCACTGCGTCGTATCAAAACCCTGGTGGCCCCGGGCGGGCGGGCCGTGCTCGTCGACACCGTCTCACCGCGGCCGGCCAACCCACGCTGGTGGCTGTACGGCGGCGAACTACGCAAACTCCTCCGTAACTCTGTCCGTCGGGGCCCCGCCGAGGCGTGGGAGATCTACCGGCTGTCGACCGGCGCATGGCTGGACCACCGGGTCAGCGATCGATACCTCAGCCGGGAACAGTTCGAGCGGGCATACCGACAGGTCTTCACCACCGCCGGGTTCGGCAACGTGGGCCGGGCACACGCCATGGTCTGGGACGCCCCCGACCACCCCGGCGGCACAGGTGCTCGGTCACGGCGATAGGGCACAGCTGCGCCGGTGCCGTGGTCCATGCCGTACGAGTGGGCTTTCACGCTCGCGTCCGCCGGTGTACGGATCTCGTCGGCGGTGATGCTCACCGCTCCGTCCGGGCCATCGGTCGGTGGGAAGAACTCGGCGGTGAGACAGTGGACATGGGGTTCGGGCGGTGCTGTCGCCGTACCGGACGGAGATCCGTGGCCGGAGCCGGCCGGAGGCGGAAGCAGGGGCGGGTGTCGTCATGTCCGGCGATCTTGGGCGGTGCCCGCCGGAACGGGGCCGATCGGATGAGCCGGGACAGGTTCACTCGGGCGGAGTGGTCTTCCGTTTCGAGGCCGGCGTGGGTGGAGGGGGCACCCGCGCCGTGGAGGTTGCTGTCGATCGGCGTCAGCCGGTGCTGCGCATCCAGATGGAGCCGGGGTTCTCGGTGGCGAGTGCCTTGGGGACGAGTTCGGGGTGTTCCTGCCAGAGCCAGGAGGAGAACAACAGGATCTCGTAGCCGGAGTTGCCGACGAGGAAGGCGTGCAGGAGGTAGTTCTCGGTCCAGTCGCGGCCCTCGCGTAGCCAGTCGTCGGGATAGTCGAACGGCCAGAAGACGTCGTGGACGTGGACCACGACCCCTGGTGCGAGCCGTGGCAGCACCTGCAGGAACAGCCAGAGCACGTCGGAGCCGGCCTTGGCGACGTGGGTGGAGTCGATGAACAGCAGGTCGCCCGACTCCAGCTTCGCGTAGGTTTCCAGGGGGACGTCCTGCACGGGGGAGCGCAGCAGGTTCAGCCGATCGGTGTCCCCGGGGCGGAGCAGGCCCAGCAGGCGGTCGGGGTAGGGCTCGACGCAGGTCAGCTCGACGGGGTAGTCGACGGTGTCCAGCGCGAGCGCGGTGGAGAAGCCGGAGCCGATCTCCATCACCCGCCTGGGCCGCTGGTGGCGGAGCATCGATCGGTACACGGCCGCGTCGGCGGGGCCGAACATGGAGTTCGACGGCGTGTATCTCGGTCCGTCGAACGGCTGGCCGAGCTCCTCGGCCAGGCTGGTGGCCAGCGCGACCTGCTCGGCCTCGTGGAGTTCGACGCCCGGGACACGGTCCCTGCCCGGGGTCCGTTTCCAGGCGACGGCCCGTCGCACGTCCGTCGCGGCGGTGAGCGGTGAGTAGAAGTGACCCGGGGGCACCCAGGGCGGAGTGGTGATGGCCGCACCCATCGCGCGCATGGTCCGTGTGGTGCGGCGCCGTAATGGCTCTGACATGAAAGCCTTTCCCCATCCTTCACATTGATACGTCCCGGCTAAGACGGTCGAAGGAGGGGTTCGGAGGACGTGAGAACCGGAATTTCCCAGGAAATGTCGGGTCGTGTGCCGATTCGGTCACTGACGTATCGCCTTTCCGGACCTGCCGCTTCACCTGCTCCGAATCACTTGTGTCTCGATGTTCCGCTTCCTGGCCGAGTCTCCGGTCGACGTATGAACCACCAGGCGGGAGAGGAGCGTGTCCGGGAGCCGGGTGGCACCCGATATCGAAGGGCGGAACGTGTCGCCCCGGACCCGGGGCTGATCACTTCCGGCCGACCGGAAAAGGCTCCGCCGTTCCGGTCGTCGGTGCCGTCCGGACGGCACCGCCCTCTGGGCCGACCGGAGACGGCGGGGCGGCCGGGCCGCGGGGAGTCTCGTCGAATGGGCGAGGCCGGATCAGCGAATTCGCTTCAACGTCAGCCACCAGGATGCCGCGGCGGCCACGAGTCCCAGCATGATCAGGCCGATCACCAGGCCATAGGGCAGGTCCACGGTCTGAGGTATGACAATCATCGTGATGAATGTGGCCATCAGTAGTTTCGCCCACCCATACGTCTGCGGATGGTGCTGATCACGGTTGCGGATCCACCGGGGCAGCCGCTCGGTTCTCAACACGTAAACTCCGAGCGCGCCGGCCGCGAAGGCGAACAGCATCGCAATCCCGGAGTGCACATTCATCTGGCTTGGCCTCCGTCACCTCTGCCGGGAGTGCGGATCGGCTGCCCGCCGGGGCATTGCTCCCACACTATTCATAGATTTCCGATTATGCCATACGGTTGACCGATCATTTGCGATAAAGGGGTGTGTTGGGGTGCGAATAAAGGTCTGTGATGATTCTTGTTGGAGATTACTGCTTCATCCTCCGGTTGATGAACATCCTCGTCCCGCTTTTCTCGGCTGACAATCCCTGCCCGCGCGCCGTGCCTCCCTCCTCGCCTGACCGAGGAAGCCGGTCCGCCTGTGCCGGGAGGTCCGTCTTCCGGTGTCGGACCGTGACCGGGTCCCGGAGGGCGACGTCCGGGTGGATCATCCCGATGACGTGGGGGAGGTGGGCGCGGTCGATCCGCAGGTCCCCGCCGTCCGTCTCTCCTGGGCGATCTGGTCGGCCGTCCTGGTCTGGTACTCCCGCTGCTGTTCCGGCGGCGGGGTGTAGCGCCATGAGCCGTCCTCGAAGAGGAAGTCGAAGCCCTCCGGGGTGCCGGACCGGGTCGCCTGGACCGTGGCGCCCTCGCCGGTGATCGTGACGGCGGTGATGGTGAACCGGGTGTCCCGCGTGGCCGGCGGGCAGAGCCGGAACAGTCTGACGTAGTCCTCGCGCCTGATCAGCTCCTGTGCCCGTGTGCTCCACAGGTCCCAGAAGTCGCCGTACGCCTCGCCGGCGTAGGTGTCGAGTGCGAGCTGGGCGGCCTGCCGTACCTCGGTCTCCGACCACTGGGAGTTCCGCGGAGCGGGGGAGGGTTCCGGTTCGGGGGCCGGGCTGAGCACCGTCACCACGGTGACGACCGCCCCGATGAGCACACCGACGATCATGATCACTATCGCGGCCAGTCCCCGGCCCGCCTCGCCCCGCGGTGGCCTGCCGTACCGCGGCGGGTGGTCCACGTGGGGCCTCCGAGGGCCGGCGGGGATGGACAGAGGTGATCTTAACTCCGGCCGCTCGTGATCGGCCACGACGGCGGGGGCGGCGGAGAGGCGACAGGGGGAGGGAGTGAGGGCGAGCGGGGATATGGGCGGTGGAGCAGAGGTCGACCTTTAGCGAAAAATGCACCATTCGTCCGAATTTAGGTCATCCTGAATGGGGAATTACTTCGCATGCGGGAACATTTAGGGTTCTATCGCCGTAGATGGTTCAAAGTGTGGGTCGGGATGATGGCACTCTCCGCCGCGCTCATCCTCATGACGGAGACGGTCGGCAACCGCGCGGTGATGCCGGCGGCCTTCTTCTACGGGGCGGCGTCCGGCCCCGTCGCCCTCCTCGTCGCCATCCACGACCGTACCGGGATCGGCGACACCGTACCGGGCATCACACTGGCGGGGATGTTCCTGTTCGGCGGGGGAGTCGCCCTCCTGCTCGGTGGATACCTCGACTCCCTCCTCATCCCCGACAAGAGCGACCCCACGATCCTGCGGGTCGGATGGATCGAGGAGGCGGCCAAGTTCGTTCCCCTCCTCGCCGTCGCGCTCACCCGCCGCCACCTCACCAAACCCGCCGGGGTCGCGCTGGGCCTGTCCTGCGCGACCGGGTTCGCGATCATGGAGTCGATGTCCTACGCCTGGAAGAGCATCAACCACGACAGCGCGGTCGGGGCGGGTGTGGTGCTGTTCATGCGGGGCCTCACCACACCGTTCAGCCATCTCGCCTGGACCGGCCTGATCTGCGCGATCGCCTTCGGGGTCTGGCAGTCCAGGGGGCGGGTCGTCGTCACGAGCGCCGTCACCGGGGTCTTCGCGGCGGCGGCCGTACTGCACTCGCTCAACGACGGCCTCCTCACCCTCGACCTTCCCGGCCCCGTCCGGCTTCTCTTCCCCGTCGTCGCGCTGGTGAGCTACTGGCTGTTCCACCGGGCCACCCTCGACCTGGCCCCCGCGGTGGCGCCTGTCCCGCGGCCGTCCCGCGCCTGACCTCCGCGCACCCGGGGTCGCGCCACCCGGAACGCGGGCCGGTGCTCCGGTCTTCACACCGGGGAGGACGTCAGTCGTACGGCTCGTCCGGCGTTTCGACCGTCACGAGGCTCGTGCCCGACAGCTCCGGATAGACCACCCCGTTGGGCATCGTGCCGAACGTGTGCGGGATCCAGGTGCCGGTGACCTCGACCCAGGTGTCCACGGGCGGCGCCTTGATCCCCCGGACCACGACCTTGAGCGGGAAGGCGTCCGCGGCGCAGCAGGCGATCCGCATGCGGGTGACGTACCACTGACCCGGCTTCTTCGACGGGGTGACGAAGCCGGTCAGCCTGACCTGGCGGCCGGTGAGGGACTTCTTGTCGTCGTCCCAGGCCCGGCCGATGAACTCGCCGATCGTCATGTCCACCGGACCGTCGCCGGTCAGCGGGGCGAAGGCGCCGATCGCGTGGCCGCGCGGTGGCGGGGTGTCGGATCGGGCGGCGGCGAACGAGCCCAGCGGCGGCGGCGCGACCAGGAAGACGGCGAACACCGGCAGGCACATCAGCCAGGCGACCCGGGGGCCGTCATGGGAGTGGCCGTGCCCGTCCTCCTGGGCGTGGGGCTCGGCGGGGAAGAACCGCCCCGGCCGGAGGCTCCGGAACAGCCCGGCGACACCCAGGACCACCAGCACCGCCCCCGCGATGATCAGAAACGGCCGGAAACCGGGCCTCACGTAGTTCAGGTAGATCGTGGAGAACGCCGAGATCCGCAGTACGGCGCAGCCGAGCAGGGTCAGGACCAGGTTCTGGGTCACGCGGTTCACAGCACGAGCCCTCCGACAAGGCTGCTCACCAGAACGGCGAGCACGAAGGTCAGCGGGACGAACCGGACCGCGAACGCCCTGCCGAACGTACCGGACTGCAGGGCGATCAACTTCAGGTCCACCATCGGCCCGACCACCAGGAAGGCCAGCTTCGCGGTCGGCGAGAACGCGGTCATCGAGGCCGCCACGAACGCGTCGGCCTCCGAGCAGACGGACAACAGCACCGCCAGCAGGGCCATCGTCAGGACGGCCGCCGCCGGCACCCCGGCCACCGAGGTCAGCCACTCCCGGGGAACCATGACGTTCAGGGTGGCGGCGGCCAGGCCGCCGAGGATGAGGAACCCGCCCGCGTGGAGCAGATCATGGCGCATCGCCTCACCGAACCGCGCCCACCCCGGCCCGTCCCCGTGCGGGCGGTCCGGGATCCGCAGCCACTCGCTACGGCCGAACCGCAGCCAGAGCCAGCCGGCCAGGACCGCCACGGCCAGCGACGCCCCGAACCTGGAGGCCACCATCATCGGCTGTCCGGGGAAGGCGACGGCGGTCGCGATCAGCACGACCGGGTTGACGGCCGGAGACGCGAGCAGGAAGGCCAGCGCGGCGGCCGGGGTCACCCCCCGGGCCATCAGGCCCGACGCCACCGGCACCGACGCGCACTCGCAGCCGGGCAGCACCGCGCCCGCCATCCCCGCGACGGGTACGGCGGCGGCCGGGTGGCCGGGCAGCGCCCTGGTCCAGAACGACGCCGGGACGAACGCGGTGATCGCGGCGGACAGGGCCACGCCGAAGACCAGGAAGGGCAGGGCCTGCACGCAGATCGCCACGAAGATCGTGGCCCAGGTCTGGAGCGCCGGCGAGGTCAGATGGGGCGTGAGCACGGACCGGCCCACGACCAGCAGGACGACGACGAGCGCGAACCCCCACGGCAGGGAGAGCCCCGGTGCGGTTTCGCGGCCCCAGGTATCCGGAGGAACCGTCCTGTCTCCGTCGTCCCAGGTGTTCCGCGGGTCGGTTCGCAGCTCGGGCACGTCCTCCATCGTGGCAGACTCGGTGGATGTTCCACGTGGAACATTCGAAGTGCGGCCCGTTCGAAGGGCGATCCGTTCGGGGCGCGGCCCGCTCAGGACGCGGCTGTGGGACGTGGCATGTTAGGAGCCTTGGAACATTCGGGACGCGGCACGTTCGCACGCGTGGCACGTCCGAAGCCGGACGGCAGCCGTCTCGGGCTAAAGCTGAGAGAGCAGCCATCTCGGGCCGGCGACCCCGGCACCCAGGGCGGTGACCCGTCCGCGCAGGCCCCGGTCGGCGGTGACCACCAGGACGCGCTCCCACCCGGCGGCATCCCGTACGGCCCGCACGATGGCGTCGTCGCCGCTCCCCGGAGCGGCGATCACCGAGACGCCGGGGATCTCGGCGACGCCCCTGGCGCCACCCTCGACGACCATCGTGAAGCGGGGGAACCACCGGACCAGGGCGGGAAGGGCGTCGGGTACGGCGCGCACCCCGCCCGCGCTCAGGGCGCCGACCTCGGAGAGCAGCTTGGCGGTGGCGCCGGCCCTGTCCCTCCACCAGCCGTGCTCGGCTCGGGCGCCGACGATGTTGGCGGCGTCGAGGACGACCAGCAGCGGGCCGAGCGCCTGACTGATCGTCGGCCAGGTCTCGGCGAACCCGGGGTGCAGTTCCCCGCTGGGAAGCTCGTCGGGGGCGAGCCAGCGCAGGTCGGCGCTCTCGTCGTTGGCCGGGGCCGCCTCCAGCAGGTCGGAGGCTTCGGCGATCACGGTGTGGAAGGACCAGCCGCCGTGGTCGTCGAGATACACCCCCTGGACCCGGAGGTCGCCGCCGTCCAGGGTGGCCTCCTCGCGGGCCTCGCGGAAGGCGCCCGCGACGGCGTCCTCGTGGCTGTCCAGGGCGCCGCCGGGCAGGCCCCAGGTGCCGCCGTGATGACTCCACGTGGAGCGTTTCTGCATCAGGACGCGGGGTGTCCCGGCGGGATCGTGGTGGACGGCGAGTAGTCCGGACGCACCGTGCACCCCCCAGTGCCGATGTCCGCGATCACACCGGGCCCACCCGTCTCCGTCCTTGGCCACCATGGCTCAATCATGCACCAGCAGGCGTCGGTTCCCAGGTGCGGGCCATGCTGGCATAGACCGATATATCAATATCCGGCCCCACCATTCCACCGCCCGGCCCACGGCCCCGCCTACTCCGGCCCCTCCGGGTCGCACCTCACGCGCACGATCACGGCACAGGCCGCACGCACCCACCGCTCCTCGGAAAGTCCCGGTGCTCTCCGCCGGACCACTCCGATATCCGAACGAGCGTCCACGCCGGTACTACCCGCCGCTCTTGCTGAAGTGCTGATAGTCCTTGATGCCCGACCAGTAGCCGCCCCACTCCCAGCCGACCCGCTGGAACGCCCTGACCACCCGGTCGCCGGGGTTGATCACGCCCGGGGCGTGCACCGGGCGCCGGGCGAACCTGCGGGCGTTCTTGTGGGCCACCGTGCCGTTCGCGGACACGTAGGGGTTCTCGCGGGGGTTGAGGTCGATGGCCCTGCCGTACGCGTGCTGGGACCAGTTGCTCGACCCGGTCGCCGGACGGCAGTTGAACGCCGAGGTGTTGTCGGCCTCGATGGAGTCGAAGTCGTCGCCCTTGTAGGCGTCGACGGGTTCCATCTTGTAAATCGGCCAGCGCCAGCCGTACAGGCGGCCGAAGACCGTCACGACGGCGTCGGTGGCGTCCTTGTGCACGACCAGGTCGCCGGTGTGCGGCCTGTCGTCGAACCCCCAGTAGGTCATCGTGACCATCCGCAGGTCGCCGATCGGGACCGGGCAGCCGGGCCGCCAGGAGTAGCGCAGCCGGTCGCGGGTGACCTTGGAGATCTTGGCGGAGAACGGTGGCGGCCCCGCGGGGGCCGGGCTCGCGGAGGGCGGCGGTGCCGTGGAGGCCGGTTGCGGGGACGTCGAGCCGGACTGCGCCGGCCGCGCCGGGGACTGGGTCGGGGACTGGGAGTGCTGCTGGGTGGCCTGCCGGGGCTGCGCGGGCTGCCCGGACTGCGGGGCGGCGGTCGCGCCGCACGCCGCCGCCGCGAGGCAGCCGGTGGCCACCGCCAGCGTCGCCTGGATGCGCATCACGGATCGTGAGCCTCTCATCTGTCGCCGCTCCACTCGCCGTCCCACGCCGGATAAAGAGGACAGGCCCTCATTGTAGTTTCCCGGCTACCGCGAGGTCATGGCAGGCGACGACCAGGCCGTACAGGGACGACGTTCCCGGGTCCGGGTCCGGGGCCGGGGCCGAGTCCAGGGCTGGGGTCGGGGCGCGGTTGCCCGGGATGTGTCCGGAGACCGGGCAACCGCCTGGAACCCGCCCCTGAGCTGGGCCGTTGCCTCTCATCGGCGAGGTGTCCGGGTTTTTAGCCGGGCTTTTCTTCGAAACTCTCGCCCTTGTGTTCGAAGTGGCGCTACAGTCGGTGGCATTGGATCGAACACGGGTTCGGACGGGTGTCCACCCGGGGGAGGGGTGTGTCATGGCGATGCTCGCGATGTCGCCCGCGGCCCACGCCCCGGTTCCGCGGGTTTCCGTCCGGCGTCACGCGACACGCCGTAGCGCTTTCTACGGAAATCTACGACGGCCGCTATATCCCGTCATAAAGTCCGAGAGCGTGGACCCCGTGCGCAATCCCTACGCCCCAGGTGCCGGGCAACGCCCTCCGGAGCTCGCTGGGCGTGACCGTGAGCTGCAGCAGTTCGAAATCGTGCTGGAACGGGTGGCCCGAGGTCGCCCGGAGCGGAGCATGGTCGTCACCGGCCTGCGGGGCGTGGGCAAGACCGTCCTGCTCAACACCTTCAAGTCGATGGCCATGCAGCGGCTCTGGGGCACGGGGAAGATAGAGGCCCGGCCCGACCAGTCGATCCGGCGCCCGGTGGCCGCCGCGCTGCACCTCGCGGTCCGTGAGCTGGCGCCCAGGCACCGGGCGCCCGAGCGGATCGAGGAGTTCCTCGGCGTGCTCAAGGCGTTCGCGATGCGCGACCCCGGCGCGGCCAAGGGCACCTCGCACTGGTCGCCGGGGATCGACGTGCCGGCCGCCCGGGGGCGCGCCGACTCCGGAGACCTGGAGATCGACCTCACCGAGCTGTTCGTCGACGCCGCCGGGGTCGCCACCGATCTGGGGGTCGGCATCGCCCTGTTCATCGACGAGATGCAGGATGTGCAGGCCCCCGACGTCTCCGCGCTCTGCGCGGCCTGCCACGAGCTCTCCCAGAGCGGAGGGCCGCTGATCGTGGTCGGCGCCGGTCTGCCGCACCTGCCCAGTGTGCTGTCGGCCAGCAAGAGTTACTCCGAGCGGCTGTTCCGCTACGCCAGGATCGACCGGCTCGACCGGGAGGCGGCCGACCAGGCGCTCATCGCCCCCGCCGAGAGCGAGGGGGTGGAGTTCACCCAGGAGGCCCTCGACGCGCTCTACGAGGCGGCCGACGGCTACCCCTACTTCGTTCAGGCGTACGGCAAGGTCGCCTGGGACCTGGCGCTGTCCAGTCCGATCACCGCCGACGACATCAAGGTCTCCGCGCCGGAGGCCGAGGAGGAGCTCGCGGTTGGTTTCTTCGGCAGTCGTTACGAGCGGGCCACCCCCGCCGAGCGCGACTACATGCACGCGATGGCCTCCATCGGCGACGAGCCGGTGGCCACCGCCGAGGTGGCCGAAGGTCTCGGACGCAAGCCGTCCAGCCTCTCCCCGGCCCGTGACAGCCTGATCAAGAAGGGCCTGATCTACAGCGCCGAGCGCGGGCTGATCGCGTTCACCGTGCCGCACTTCGGAAAGTTTCTGCGTTCTCAACCTGTCTGAACATGTGTTCGATATACTGTGGCGGGGCCCTAGACCTCTATACGGCTCTCTAGTGGGGAAGCTAGAGAGCCGTATAGAGCTGAATCATGCCGTCCTAGAAAAATCTAGGCACCTCTAGCGTCCGGCCGATACAGGCATAGATTCCGGCAGAGGCGCCGACTCGACCGGCCGGCCGTCGACGCCGACCATCGCCGCCCGCACCGCCGGGTGCCGTCCGCTGAGATAGACCGCGAAGACCACGTCCACCGGTTCGCCCGCCCGGCTTCGCCCCGGATAGACGAAGAACCCCCAGCAGAGCTCCCGCCAGCTGTCGACCGGATCGGTGCCGGTCAGCACGTCCTTGTGCGAGCGCCAGGCCGCGCTCGAACGCAGGCGGCCGAGCGCGCTCGCCGGGTCGAACGGACGCTGCTCGCACGGAGCGCGATAACGGAGCCGGACGGCCACCTCCTCGATCTCCGGTGAGAGTACGGCGAGCAGCAGCAGCCCTCCGGCCGTGGCCAGCGCCTGCGACCACGTCATGCCCGTCATCAGCGTCCAGCCGGAGATCGGCGGAGCCCAGGCCAGCCCCGCCGCCATGGCGGTCAGCACCATGGTGCGTCCCAGCGAACGCCGTCCCACCGGGATGGCGCTGACCTCGCCGAAACAGCCGCAGCCCACGTCCGGGCGGCGTCGCCTCAGCTCCCACAGCACGTAGGTGGAGATCGCGAAGAACGCCGCCGCGCTCCAGCGGAACGCCAGGTGGCCCGTGGCCATCAGGCCGGCCAGCAGGGCCGTCTCTCCCGCGGCGCAGCCGAGCAGGACGGGCGCGCGCCAGCGGTCGGCCACCAGCACCGCCGGTCCGAGCCTGCTCAGCACACCCGGTCCCGGCTCCCCCCTGGCCGTCCACACCTTGGCGAACGCGCCCGCCGCCAGCAACGCACCCAGCACCGGGAGCTGCGCGGTGGCGATCGTCGTCAACATCTGTGTCACCCCAATCCGACTCGGGTGTTGAAGCACCCCTTGGTCAGCTCCCCGCCGAGCTCCACGAAGGAGGCCGGCGACAACTCCACGACCCGGCCCCGCGCGGAGGTGCCGCACTCCAGGCAGCGGTCGCAGAACCGGCCCGCCAGGCAGCCGCACGCCACGATCGGCAGGATCGCGGCGCGCCCGGCGCACACGTTACGTACGTTGAGCGTCGAGCCCAGCGCGAGATAAGGCAGTCCGGTACAGGACACCCCGGCATCCTGGCAGCCGCTGTCGGACCGCTCCAACATTGGATAGGCCGCCCCCCGTTCGCCCCAGTCGAAGGTGTCCGACCAGGTGCAGGTACCCGAGATGCGGGACTGCGCGCCGCTGTAGCCGGGGGGCGGTTCCGGGGCGGACGTCCACCGGTAGGGCGGCTGCGAGGTCGCGGGCAGGCGCGCGTGAGCGGCGCCGTCCTCACGGACTCCGATGGCGTCGAACAGATAGCCCGGCTCGAACTTCGGATGGCGGACCCGCAGCCGCCCCGAGGCGCCGTAGGGGATGACGATCGTGCGCCTGCCACGGTGCGGGCCGCAGTACAGCTCCATGGTGCGATCTCCGGACCCGGCGCCAATGGACTGGATCACGCCGGTGATCCGGGTGATGTCCGCCCAGATCCGGTCCGCGACCCGGCCGCCCTGAAGCGCTCTGATGATCACGTGGGCGCCCACCGGCAGGTCGGCCGGAGCGACGGTCTCGCCGCGCCAGGCGGTCGCCCACGGCGCGACGGCGAGTCGTTCCTCCCCGCCCTCCGGGGTGTCGATGATGATCAGATGTGGGCTGACGTCCAGAATCTCGCCGATGACCGAGCACAGGGGCTCGTCCTCGTCCGAGACCGGCCCAGGTTCGGCGACGGGGCGGCCGAGCGCGGCCGCGGCCAGAACACGGCGGCGGTCAGCGCTGTGATACGGCATCGTCACTCCCACGTTCGCTGAGTTTCCCCAGTCAGCGTCACATGTCCGTCGCGGTCTCGCCGTTTGCTTCATCAATAATTCCGGCAGGTGTCCGACCAGGTATCAAAATTCCTATCCCTGGTAGAACGCGTTGTTATCTACTTTGGGGCAAATCATCGTCAACGGTACTTCGGACTTCCATTACCGCGTCGAGTCGGTCTTTGCCGTCGACAGGACAAAATATGGATTTTAGTTCAGCCGAATCGGGGGCTCCGGCTGCGATTCTGGCCACGAGACGCACCTGACCACGGGCTGGTGATCGCGGTGACCGGCGGGAACCACGAGGAGTTCCACGAGTATGTCGTTGCTCGCGGTGCTGCGCTGCTGCGCGCCGCCTATCAGCTCACCGGACACCCCAGCGACGCCGAGGACCTCCTCCAGGCCGCTCTCTTCAAGACCTACCTGGCCTGGGACCGCATCCAGAATCGCGCGGCCCTGGACGCCTATGTGCGCAGGGCGATGGTCAACATCAACATCTCCTGGTGGCGGCGGCGCAGGCTGGATGAGTATCCGTCGGAGGAGATCCCGGAGCCGGCCCTCGCCGGAGGCAACGGCCACCTGCCCGAACAGGTGGAACAGGCCCTCGACCGGCTGCCCACCCGGATGCGGACCGCCGTCGTGCTCCGCTACTACGAGGACATGACCGAACCCGAGATCGCCAGGGCGCTGGGGATCAGCGTCGGCACGGTCAAGAGCACGGTCTCGCGGGCCATCGCCCGGCTCAGGGGCGATCTCACCATCCCGGAGCAGCGGCAACTGGAGCCGCAGCCCTGACGCTCTCTCGGTCCACTCGGTTCAGCCGACCCTCCCGGCTCGCTCCTCTCTGCCCTCTCCGCAGGCCGGCGCGGGCTCGGCGCCCGCCGTGGCGCATGGCCGTACGGCGTCGCGGATGATCCGCAGCGCGGTCAGGAAGGCGTCGAGCTGCTCGGGGGAGAGCAGGCCGGTGAACCAGTTCTCGATGTCGGCCAGGTGCTGCGGGAGCACGGCTCCGAGCCGGTCGGTGCCCGCCTCGGTGATGACCGCGTAGGAGGACCGGCGGTCGGTGGGGCAGGCCTGTCTCACGACCAGCCCCTCGCGCTCCAGTCTGTCCACCACCCGGGTCACTCCGCTGGTGGAAAGGTTGGTCTGCGCGGCCAGGTCGCTCATCCGCAGACGCCGGCAGGGCGAGCGCGCCAGTCGTATGAGGGTTTCGAAGTCGATGTCCGAGAGTCCCGCCGCGGCGAAGGACAGGTGCGCCTTCGCCGAGAGGCCGCTGAAGGCCTCGGCCAGCAGTCCCATCGCCGTGAGCCGGGAGTCGTCAAAGGGGATCACGATCACACTGTATCCGACGATAGTTGACGAGAGGAATATTCCTCATGTAGAAATCTGTTGACGCAAACATCTACGTAGCAAGTACCTCATCGGGAGTAGACATGACCACTCGGACCTGGGAAGACCTTCAGCTCCCCGCCCCCGGCACCTTCGTCCTTGACGTGGCCCACACCCGGATCGGCTTCGTCGTCAAGCACATGATGGTGAGCAGGGTCCGCGGCAACTTCGGCGAGTTCTCCGGCACCGTCACGGTCGCGGAGAACCCCCTGGAGTCCTCGGCCCAGCTCACGATCAAGGCCGAGAGTATCGGCACCGGTGTCCCGGACCGTGACGCTCATCTGCGTAGCGACGACTTCCTCGCGGTGGAGAAGTTTCCCGAGCTCACCTTCCGCAGCACCCGCGTGACCGGTTACTCCGACGGCGAGTTCACCGTGCTCGGCGACCTCGTCATCCGTGACGTCACCAGGCAGGTCAAGCTCACCGTCGAGTACGGCGGCGCGGGCGCCAGCCCGTGGGGGCAGGAGCTGTGGGGGTTCTCCATCACGACCGAGATCGACCGCGAGGAGTTCGGCCTGACCTGGAACCAGGCCCTGGAGGCCGGTGGCGTCGTGGTCGGCAAGAAGATCAAGATTGAGATCGAGGGCGAGGCCAACCCCGCGTGACCCGTGCGGGGACTCCCCTTCCCGTGCGACGCGGGGGAGTCCCCGCTGCGTCCGTGGAGTGAGACTCCTGGTCTTGCACAGCGAAAATCCCCAGTCCGGCAGCCGGATCCAGCTGGGAAATCCTGGTTCTGGGTTGCGTCCACGGAGGTGGTGTACGAGTTTCCCCAGGTGGTGGGCGTGGCGCCGTGAAATGAGGACGGCCATCGCGTGATCCTTCAGGTTGCT